>RZYB01000103.1 GCA_009930495.1 Deltaproteobacteria bacterium | reverse complement strand
TCAAGAAACTTGAAACAGTGTGACGATTTCAAGACAGACGGCCATCACCAAATCCCTTTCGTCCAGCGCCGTCGGCGCTCGATGTCTACAGTCCCTTTTTCGGGTCGAAATCCTGGCCCAGGGCGGCTGGCGCGGTGATGGGCCAGCTGCCCGAGAAACGCTTCAGGAACGGGTAACGGCGCAACAGATCCTGCACCAAGCTCATCCTGCCCAGATTCACGGCCAAAAGCGTCACGATCATCATCGGGAACGGCGCGACCTGGAAGACCTGGGCCGGAATGGACGGGAAAATATCCTGCAGATAGATGCCCGAAACCTGCAGGGCGGCGAAGAAATACGCGCCAATGGCCGCGCGCACCGGATGCCAGCCGCCAAAGATGACGATGGCCAGGGCGATCCAGCCCGCGCCCTCGCACCCCTGGGGGCGGCCCCAGCCCGGCTTCACGGCCAGGGAATAGGCCGCTCCGGCCAGACCCACCAGGGCGCCGCCGGCAAGGCAGGCCCACAACCGCGACAGGCGCACCCGGATGCCGCGCCCAAAGGCCGCGCGCGGGGACTCGCCCACGGCCCGCAGGCGCATGCCGGCGTTGGTCCGGTACATCCACCACCAGCACCCCGCGATGACCGCCAGACTGATGGACACCATTGGCGACTGCCGCCCGAACAGGGCGTCCAGCACCGGCAGATCGGACAGACCCGGAAGATCGGACAGACCCGGAAGACCCCAATAACCAAGATTTGGACCGGGTTGCCGGGAAAAGGGATGGCCCAGAAAATAGGCCAGATCCCGGGCCAGAAGCGTCAGGATGAAGCCCACGGCCAGTTGCGATTGGCCGAGGTAAATGTTGGTCAGGCCCAAAATCAGGGCCACGACCGCGCCCACGGCCATGCCGCCGACCGCGCCAAGCCACGGGCTGCCCGTGGTCACGGCCACGGCGAACGAGGTCATGGCCGCCAACAAAATGGTTCCGTCCAGGGACAGATTGATGACTCCGGCCTTCTCGGTGATGGTCTCGCCCAGCGTGGCCAACACCAGTGGCGCTCCGGCCAGAAGGATTCCGGCCAGCACAAGCATGAATTCCTGCATTACACCCCCTCCCGTCGGCGAAGCGTCCATGCCCGCAGCCCCTGGGTGACAAAAACCGAGAGCACCATCAGCCCCTGGATGACCCCGCTCAAGGATGAATCCAAATTGAGCTGCAAGGGGAGCTGGATGGAGCCCACGTTCAAGATGGCGAAAAAAAGGCAGATAAACGGCACGGCGGTCACGCGGTACGCGGCCATCATTCCGACCATGAGGGCGGTGTAGCCGTAGCCCGAGGAAATGCTCGGCAGCAGGCGATGGTAGACGCCCAAAACCTGCACGGCTCCGGCCAGCCCGCCCAGGGCGCCGCACAGGGCAAAGGCCTGAAGCATGCGGACGCGCGGCGACAGATCAAAAAGACGCGCGGCCTTGGGGTTCTGGCCCACGGCCTTGAGTTTCAGGCCCCATCTGGTACGGCGCAGCAGAACGCCGACACCGACCAGGGCCACGATCGCCAGGACAAGCGCTGTCCCGCTGGCGGCGAGGCCGGCGATACGGTCCAGCCACAGGGAGACATGCAGGGTCTCGGTGCCGCTCATGGAGGCCACGCCGGGGCGTTTCCAGGGGCCGAAGATAAGCCAGATGGTCAGGCCCATGGCCACGAAATTGAGTCCCAGACCGGAAAAAATTTCGTGCACCCGGCCCCAGGTCTTGAGCGCTCCGGACAGCAGCGCCCAGAGCGCGCCGCCGACCATGCCGGCCGCCAGGGCCAGGGCGATGTGGGCGGGCCCGCCCTGATCCACGGGCATCAGCGCTCCGGTGGCGAAGATGGCCCCGAGCACGACCTGGCCCTCGATGCCGATATTCCAGAGCCGGGCCGTGAACGGAATGAGCAGGCCGGCCGAGCACAGCAAAAGTGGCACGAACACGGTCAGAACCTGGCCGAACTTGGACCAGGAACCCAGGCCGCCCATGATCAGCACGGACAGGGTGGACAGGGGCGGCGCGCCCGTGGGCAATGCCACGAGAACGGTCAGGATCAGGGCCAGGGCCGGGGCGGCCAGAATCCAGACGGCTTCCGTGAGCCAACGACGAGGCGTTTTAGGCGGCATGGTCGGCCTCCGGAATTTTTCCGGCCATGAGCGCCCCAATGCGCTCCACCGTGGCCAGCTCGCGCGGCACGTCGGCCACCAGGGCGCGGTCGAAGAAGACCAGCACGCGGTGGCCGTGCTCGATGACTTCGTCCAGATCCGGGGAAAAGAAAAAAAGCGTCGCGCCCTGGGCGCAGCGGCGGCGCAGATCCTCCCAGACCTGTCGCGACGATCCGGCGTCCAGGCCACGCGTCGGGTGCTCCATGAGCAGAAGCGGCGCGTCGTCCGGGATGAGGGACAGGAGCAGGCGTTGCTGGTTGCCGCCGGACAGGGCCTTGGCCGGGGTATCCGGATGGGCGCGCAGATTGAAGCGCTCCACGCACTGCCGCTGGTGAAAACGTTCCAGGCTCGCGGCCTGGTCCGGGAAAGCCAGGAGGATATGCTCGCGGATGGACAGATCCGGAAACAGGGCCAGGTCCATGCGGTCGGCCGGCACGAAATGCACGCCGCGACCGCGCAGGGTCGTGAAATCGGTGCGAAAAAATTCGCGTCCGTCGAGAGCAAGTCGTCCCTTGATCAGACGGTCCAGGCCACAAACGCCGCGCAGAAACAATTCCTGGCCGCTGCCATCCAACCCGGCCAGCCCGATGATCTCTCCGGGCGCGGCGGTGATGTCCAGCGGCCCGAGATGGTACTTGGGCCCGGCAAACACAGCCTGTTCCAGACCCAGACGCGTTCCCGGCGCCGGAGCGGGCAGTTCCGAGGGGCCATCGTCGACGGCGGCGTCCCCGAACATGATCCGGACCAATTCATGGGCTTCGCAGGGCGTGTCCAGCCGCGCCTCCAGCCGGCCCTGGCGCATGACAAAGATGGCGTCGGCCATTTCCAGCGCCTCGGACAGCTTGTGCGTGACCAGGACGATGGTGTGCTTCTCCCGCCGGGCCAGACGGGTCAGCAGGCCGAACAGGTTGCGCTTCTGTTCCGGCGTGATGCCGGTGGTCGGCTCGTCCAGAATCAGGGTGGTCGCCCCCAGATCCAGCAGGCGCAGCAATTCCAGCAGCTGACGCTCGCCCACGGTCATGGCCGCCACGGGCTCGTTGGGCAGGAAGCACACGCCCAAATGGTTGGACAGCTCGCCAAGCTTGTCGATCACCTCGGTCCGGCTGCGCGGCGTGCCGCTCAGGCGGAAATTTTCCCACACGGGCAGAGCCGGGAAATCCAGGGGGTCCTGGTAAAGCATGCCAATGCCCAAAGCCTGGGCCAGGGCCGGGGTGAGACGGGAGTGGGACGTTCCCCGGGCGGTGATGGTTCCGGCGTCGGGCACGGTGTGGCCTGCCAAAATGCGCATCAGGGTGCTTTTTCCGGCCCCATTTTCGCCGACAAGGGCATAGACCCGGCCCGGTTCCAGGACCAGACTGACGGCGTCATTGGCATGCACCCTGCCGTAATGTTTATGGATATTGTCAAGGACAAGCATACAGGGGGATCCACTGATCCAGACTGTGTCCGGAGGGTGAGGTGTGGGTGAAACCCGGAATCCCGATCGTCGGGATTCCGGGACGTGACCGCGTGGGGATTATTTGGCGCTGGACTGGCCGTCCATGCCTTCCAGAAGCTGCTCAAGGGACCAGATCTGCTCGTCCGTGGCCTTTTCGCCGTCCTTCAGGAAGGACGTGCCGTCCTGATAATTCAGGGGGCCGGTGAAAAGATTGACCTTGCCCGCGCCCATGTCGGCGACAAAGGCGTCGAGCTTGGCCCTGACCTCGGGGGTCATGCCCTCGCCGGTGATAAAGCCCACGATGGACTGGTCATGATCATTGATATCAGCCCAGTACGGGGCATCCCACTCAAAGGCCTGCTTCCAGGTTCCGCCCTGGACAGCCTTGGCCTGGCGCAGGAAGGCCGGGCCCCAGTTGAAATACGGCACGCCGATACAGGCCAGGCCCTGGCCCTCGCAGGCCTTGGCGTAATCGTAGGGAATGGCCCACGCGTCCCGGCCCTGGTCGCGCTTCTGGCGGGCCACGGTCACGGCTTCGGGGGTGTCGATGCCGGAGATGACCACGTCATATCCGCCGTCGAAGAAGGAACCCGCGACCTGGGTCGGGTCCGTGGTCACGCCGGGGATGTTGAACCAAAACCCGATCCAGCTGACCTTGAATTTGAGCTCCTCGGCCTTTTTGCCCAGAACCTTGGTCCAGGCGTATTTGGCGCCGAGATAGGCCGAGGCGGCCAGGCGGCGGGTTTCCTCGTTGATCAGCGGTCCGAGGTAGGCGATCTTGCCGGTCTTGGAGGTCAGGGCCGCCGTGAAACCGGCCATCATCTTGCCATATTCCATGCGGCCAAAAACATTGCCCAGGTTGGCCGACGCCTTGCCGGTCAGGACGTCGTCACCGGAGGCATGGATGAAAACCTTGTCCGGATGCAGGCTGGCCGCCTCGCGGATGCCGTCCTTCATGTCATCGGAACCGGCGATGATCATATCGGCGCCCTTCTCGACCAGATCGTCCACCACCTGGGGGATGGTCAGGCCGGGGCGGTCGGCCGGGTTGACCTTGTCCAGGTAAATGAGCTTGGTGCCGGGAAGCTTTTCTTCCACGTACTTGCCGCCTTCGTACTGGGCCTGACTGTAGCCTTTGTCGTTATAGGGGCCGACCAGGATAAGGCCGATGGCCAGGTCCTTGGCCAGGACCGAGGCCGGGCAGAGCGCGAACGCCGTCAGGGCCAGGATCAAAAAACGTTTGATGGGCATGACTTCCTCCATGGAATAATGGCGCGGCCGCGCCGGGCTTGGGCCGGGATGGCCTCCCGCGAACATCGCGAAAGCCGGGACGAATAAAAAACCGGTCCTGGAATGTAAACCCGGTCTTTGCCACCCCGGGCCGGGATGTCAACAGCGGTCCCGACGTCGCCCGCGGGGCGTGTGGCCCGGTTTCGTGAACCGTGATCAAATCAGGCATCCGAAATGTTCCTTGCGCCAGCGGCACGACTAGGGCCGGAAACGAAAAACACCCGTCAAGCCTGCCCACTCCCGTTCACGGCCGCGATGATCCCGCGCAGCCGCGCGGAAAGACGGACCAGCTCCCCGACATCCCGGGACACGCTGGCCATGGCCGAGGAGGCGCGGCTGGAAATGTCCTTCACTTCGTCCACGGATTGATTGATGTGCTCGCTGGTCGAGGACTGCTCCTCGGCGGCGGTGGCAATGGCCTGGACCTGATCCGAAGTCTCGTTGACAATGCGGACAATGGACGACAGGGCCTCACCCGAGGCCGCCGACAACGATCGGGAACGATGCACGGCCTGAACAGCCGAATCCACGCTCGTGGCGTTCAGCCGCGCTCCATCCTGAATGGCCGTGATGGCGCCGTCCACTTCCCTGGTCGCCTGCATGGTTTTTTCGGCCAGCTTGCGCACCTCGTCCGCGACCACGGCAAACCCGCGTCCGGCGTCACCCGCGCGAGCGGCTTCGATGGCGGCATTGAGCGCCAACAAATTGGTTTGGTCCGCGATATCGCTGATCACGTTCAGAATCTGTCCGATACCGGCCGCGCGTTGGCCAAGTTCACCCATGCTCTCGCGCAGACTCTCCGACTGCCTAGCAACCTCGGCGATGGCATTCATGGCTTGATCGACCACGTGGGAGCCGTCCTGGGCCATGTCCCGAGCCTGCGCGGCCTGGGATGCGGCGGCGGAGGCGTTGCGGGCCACCTCGAACACGGCCGCGTTCATCTGCTCCATGGCCGTGGCCGTGTCCAGGGCACGTTCGGTCTGAAGATCCGCCTCGCGACTGGTCTGACCAACTTGTTGGGAAATCTCCCGAGCCAACCGGGCCACGTCCAGGGACACGGCCTCGGACTCGCGCACCGCGGCCGCGATACGTTCGTTCTGGGACAAAATTTCCGCTTCCCGCGCCCGCAATTCCGTCAAATCCTGATAAATGCACAGCGCCCCCATCAAGGCCCCGTTCAGATCAAACAGGGGCGAGGCATGGATATGGATATTGCGCTTGCCGCCCTTCCGCCCCACCAACTCCACCTCGCGGGCGGTTATGGTGTTGTGCTCCAGGCTGTCCCGCAGCACCGTGCGTCGGGATGAATCGCCGTAGAAAAAATGGGCGACGTTCTGGCCATAATAGTCCTCGGGCCTGCCATCATGCTGCAAGATAGCGATCAGGGACGCATTGGTGTAAATCAGAACTTCCTGGGTATCGACCACGACAAGTGGCGAATCGATCCCCTTGAGCACGCCACGGGCGAAACTCAGCTCCTGCCGCAAATGCCCAAAAAGCGCCTCCACGGAGCGCCGGATACAGGCCAGGTCGTTGTCCCCCGCGCCAGCAAAGGACACGCCGAAATCTCCACCCAAAACCCGCTCGACGCCCTGCTGGATTTCACGCCTCGTGCCCGAGATGGCGCGTCCGGCGGCAACGGCCAACGGCCCGGCGACACAGCATAACCCCAGCAGACACCCCAGCGCGGTCCAACCCACCGTGCCCACGGACACGGTCCCTTGGGACGAAAAAAACCACAACAGCCCAAAACCCGTCGCCAACACGACCACGGCCACGCCAAAAAGCGCCACCAAGAGCGCTTTTGGTGACATTACCTTGCCCATCGGGTCACACCTCGAAGTTACTGTTCATCAAAAAGTAGCCAGTTCTCCCACGGCGGTGTCCACCTGGCCGATTCCTACCTCGGTCGCAGCCGAGACTCCTTGAAATCCTTGACCAGGCCCAGTCCGTCGTCGTGGTTGGGGTCGTAGTCCCTGGCGTTGGAAACCACAACCTCGCCAGCGGAGTTCTGCCAGTGATGCTTCCAGCCGTCGGGCCGGATTTCTGTCTCGCCGGTGTGGGGATTGATGTAGTCGTCCTGACCGGTCACAAGCAGATAGCCACCATGGCGAATCTCCGCATTGGTGTTCTGACGGTGCTCCACGATCTGGCGGCCCACGCCCTGGATGTACCGTTGGGTGGCCTGGGCGTTTTGGGTGCGCTGCCGCGTGGCGCGGGCGGCCGCTTCCAACCAATGGGGGTCGAAACGCACGGAGTCATAAATCATGGCCCCGACCTTTTCCCAGGCCGCGAATTCGTCGAAGGGCGCCCTGGCACAAACCGTCTGACGGTTCTGCCACATCCCGGCTCCGGACGGCCCCAGGTTCTCGATGACGCAGGACAGGCACTCCTTGTAGGTCATGCCACCCTGTTCATAACCGACCGTGACGCGCGCGGCGTCATATTGGATGCCAGGAAGCGCCGCCTGACGTTGATAGGCTCCAGCCACGTCCTGAAGGGCCTCGACCCGCACGACCCGCACATTGGCGGCATCCGGCCGCAGTTGCGGCAGCACGAGACGAAGCAAAAAATCGGCCGCCGAGGGACAGGGCATGACGAGCATGCCGTTGTAGTACGACCCCTGCGGAAAAAAACCCATTTGACCGGCCGGACTCAGTCGGGTGTCGCAATACCAGTAATCAGGGAGCCAATGCAGCATGACCGTTCCGGCTTCGTCTTTTTTGACCAAAAAATTGCCCTTGGGCGCCACGGAATTGGTGAAGCCATTGGTCGTGGTCGGATCGACATGGTAGATACCGCCCTTGGTCTGCCAGCCCTTGGGAATCAGCAGGCTGAACGCGCCCTCGTTGGGTTCGCGGGCGCGGACAAAGACAATGGGGTCGGGCACGGGAAAGGTTTCGGCGGCATGGACGACCGCAGAGCAAAAGGCATTCCGGCCAGAAGAAACCGGAACATGGATGAAACAAACGGACAAGATACATCCCAACAGGCCGATGAGCACACGTTTGTTCATGGCACCCTCCTCTTGGCATGGAAATGTTGCAGCGTTTGCACGGTACCGGATCGGGCAGGCCCTGTCTCTTGCAAACTCGTCAATCTGCCTGGAGGCTCCGGATCAAACGGCGGTACAGGGCAAGATCTTCCCACAACCGTCCAGCCCCGACCGCAGACCGGATCGTTCTCTTCCTGCCCGGACCAGGAAAAATCAAAACGTGGCGCATTACCGCATTGCTCCACCCGGCCATCGATGTCCCCGGAGACCAGGCCGAACTGAAACCGTCCGGTGCCATCCGAGCCGATGCGGATGTATCCCGGCACCTCCATGTCGACGTAATCCTGATCCCAGACCTCCATCTCGACGATGCGCCATTTTCCGGTAAACGGTTTCATCTGCTTCATAGGATGCCTTTCAAGAAACTCTCTTTTATCGCCCCGGGGAATGCCATGGCCCGATTGTCACAAGCCATGTCGCGAGTTTGTCGCAAGTATGCCTCTGCTACTCGTCGGCATGGTGTTGCAGCCAACGATGGCCTTTACCGGTCAACCGGTAGCGCTGAGTCGGGCTGCGAGGGGAATCGGGTTGTGTGCGTTCGATCCATTCGTCTTCCATGGCTGGGTTGAGGTAGTTGTTCCGGAACGTGGGTCGGTGTGACAAACCCAAAGCCTGCATCAAATCATTGCTACCCAGCTCGCCGCTCCCAATTGCACGGATCAATGCCGCTACTTGGTCGGTTACTTGGTCGCCTACTTGATCGGTCGACACCGCCTCGCGTACGGCATCGCGTAACGCACCCAGCATGAATTCGACAAATGGCGTGGCATCCGCTTGGCTGTCGGCCACCGCGAGCACCCGGTAATAATCCTCCTGGCGATCACGGATCACGGTCTCCACCGGCAAGTAGGCCAGCAGCGGCTTCCAGTTCCGAAGAATCAGGGTTTGCCACAACCGACCCATGCGGCCGTTGCCGTCAGCAAAGGGGTGGATGAATTCAAACTCGTAGTGAAAAATGCAACTGGCCACCAAGGGATGTTCGTTGGTGTTTTCCAGCCAATCAAGCAGATCCGCCATCAGCTTGGGCACGCGTTCTGCGGGGGGAGCCATGTGCACCAGCTGTTCTCCCCGGAAGATGCCGACCCCGCCGGATCGATATCGGCCCGTTTCATCCACCAGCCCGCGCATTAACAACTCGTGCGCCGCCAACAGATCCTTCTCGACACTGGCGTCCCAGTCCGCCATGGCCTCGTAGGTCGCAAAGGCGTTACGCACCTCCTGAATCTCGCGGGGGTGGCCCAAAACCCGTTTGCCCTCAATCACGGCGGTCACCTGTTCAAGGGTGAGCGTATTGTTCTCGATGGCCAACGAGGCCTGGATGGTACGGATGCGGTTCTCCCGGCGCAGGCGCGGAGTCAGGTTCTGTTCGGCCAGCACGGTGTAGCGGCCGATGGTTTCGCCGATCTCGGCAACAAGATTCACAATCGCCGGGGTGATGGTGTAGGGTGGCTGGTATTTCATGTTGTCCTTCGTTACTCTCTACGACGCCATGCTGGCGTAGTAGGGTGACGGCACCGTTGGGTACGCCCGGAACACATGCACGAAAACCGCCTCTGTCTTGTCCCGCACGTCCTCCTCTGAATAGGTTTTCGGCAACCCGGTTTGCTCGCTCCAGAGATAATCCTGAATCGTCAGTCGAACCGCGTCGCGGGTGGATTCCTTGTCGCGCCAGTGATTGATTCGCAGTTTTTCCGCCTTGAGGGTTACGAGCAGGTCAACGGCCACGGCCTTGATGCGTTTGATGTCTCCAGGCGTCAGGTCCAGCTTTCTCAGCAAGTCGAACACGGCGAGACTTTCCTCGTCGAGTCCTTCCCGAACGGCACGGCTCTCCTCATCGTCCATCTCATCCATGATCTGCAGAAGCGCTTCAAAGGTCTTCTCGATGGTCACCCGATCCTTCTCGCGGTTGTACTCGGCGACG
>RZYB01000102.1 GCA_009930495.1 Deltaproteobacteria bacterium | reverse complement strand
CCCTGGCCGACGGGCGGCTGGCGGCGGCGCGGGAAATTCTGCAAGGCATGCTGCGCCAACAGGACGTGCCCGATGATCTGCGGGAAGAGCTCCTGTTCATGGTTGCCGATATTTTGATGCAGGAGGGCCGGTCGGATTTGTCCGCCAATTTTTCCAAGATCCTGGCCGCGTACGAGGCCGCCAAGAATTACGACCCGCCTTCGGAGCGGCTGCCCGAAGCCCTGGCCAATATCGGCTATCTTCATCTGGCCGTGGGCAACGTGCCCGAGGCCAGGGGATATTTTGATTATTTGCGGCGGCGATTTCCCGAGGATCCCCGCGTGCCCATGATCGATTATTATTGGGGCGAGCACTATGCCGCCCAAGGCGCCGTGCAAAAGGCGGCGGACCATTTTCAGTACGTGTTGCAAAATCATCCGAAAAGCGCGGCGGCCGAGCCCAGCGCCGTGGGCTTGCTCAAGTGCCTGGGGGATTTGGGGTATGCCGACAAGGCGTATGAATCGGCCAGGCGCATTGAAAAACAGTGGCCTGGAGTGCACCTGCGCTATCCCGGTTTTCTCATGGCCGCTGGCAACGCGGCCCTGGCGACCGGGGACCTGGACAAGGCCAGGGATTATTTCTGGACCTACTACAATGTGTATCCCCAAAGTTTCGACGCGGACATGGCCCTGGTCCGTATTGGCGACATCTTTGTCAAAACCGGCCAGCACGGCGCGGCCCGGGACACGTTCCACAAGGCGGCCCAGGAGTATCCGGACAAGGAAGGCGGGCTCATCGCCCAGATGCGTCTGGCCGAGGAAGGGCTGCTCGCGCCCACGGCGGACTTTGTCGGCCCTCTTCCCCGGCGCCCCGCCTTGGATCCGGAAGCCGTTTATGGCCGTATCCTGGAAAATCCGGACGGCAGTCTGGCCCCCGTGGCCAGGCTCAAGCTGGCCATGTGGTATCTGTGGAACAAGCGTTACGAGCCGGCCTTGCGGGAAGCGGCCCGCTTCGCGGCGGATTATCCCGACCATGATTTGTCGGACAAGAACGGCGCGGTGCAGGGCAGAGCCATCCGTGAATGGATTCTGGCCAGCCATGCCGCCGGGGATTTTCCAACCGTGCTGCGCGCCTGGGACGAGCACGGACATCTGTTGGAAAACGGCGGCTTGGAGCCCGGGGTCCGGCTGGCCGTGGCCACGGCCATGCTGGAGAACGACCAGACGGACAGGGGTCTGGACATGGCCAAACCCTTGATCCAGGCCAAGCCCCGGAACGGTTTTTCCGAGCCCGCCCTTGATCTGGTGCTGTCCAACTTGGTCGGACTGAAACGCTGGCGGGACGTGATCGACGTGGTCCGCGAGGCGTCAGCCTGGAACCTGCCGCCGGACAGGCAGCGCGAGCTGGATTATGCCGCCGGACTGGCCCACGAAAATCTGGACGAGCATCGCGACAGCCAGAAATTTTGGGCCAAGCTGGCCACGGACATGGGCGTGCCCGACGCCCAGCGGTCCTATGCCTTGTATTTTCTGGCGCGACAGGCCATGTCCTCGGGCGACGTGGAACGGGCCGGAATCCTGGCCCAGGACGCGTTGAACCTGCTGGTCAAGGAAAAGACGGACATTCCCAAGATCAAGGACTGTCTGGACATGCTGATCCGGGCCGCCGAGGCGTCGGGTCGCGATCAGGATGCCTTGTCCTGGGTGTTGCAGTATGATGAATATATTCCCGAGGCCGATCCGGGGTGGCCCGCCTTCGCGTACCGCAAGGCCCTGCTGTACAAGAAGCTTGGGGATCGAGACAAATGGCGGGAAATCGCGACCGATTTGATCGCCAAGAAGCCCGATACCCTGTACAGCCGCATGGCCGCCTCGGAATTGGAAGCCCAGCGTTTGGAACAGGAAACACAAAGATTTCGATAGGAGGAGTCATGAGTTTTGACCGCGAACCCATCGTGGCGGGGCAATTTTACGCCGACAGTTTCGAGCAGTGGCTGGACGTCGTGCGGGGCTGCATGCGTGGCCAGACCGAACGCGAGGTCACGTCCAAGCTGGTCATGGTGCCCCACGCCGGGCATGTGTTTTCCGGCAACGTGGCCGGCAAGACCCTGGCCCAGGCCAAACTGGCGGACACGGTCCTGCTGCTTGGCCCCAACCATACCGGCATGGGCGCCCCCCTGGCCGTATGGCCGGACAGCAAATGGAATCTCCCCGGCGCGTCCCTGACCGTGGACGCGGAGCTGGTCCGGGCCTTCCTGGAGGCCGAACCCGCCCTGACCGCTGATCGGGTGGCGCATATCCAGGAACATTCCCTGGAAGTGGTTCTGCCCTTTCTCTGGGCCAAGAATCCGGACTTGCGCATCGTGCCCATCGTGGTCGGAGACCCCCGACCGCACAAATTGGGCGGCGCGGCCTCGAAAATCGCCGAGGTGCTGACCGCGTTGGGGCGCGAGGTGACGGTCGTGGTCAGCTCGGATATGAACCATTTCGCCTCGGACGCGGCCACCCGTGAAATCGACAAGCGCGCCCTGGCCCCGATCTTGGCCCTCAATCCCATGGAATTTTATGGCACGGTACGTGGCGAAAACATTTCCATGTGCGGGGTGCTGCCCATGACCATGGGCATGCATCTGGCCAACATCATGGGCGCCAAAAAAGCCGAACTCGTGGCCTATGCCACATCGGGCGAGGTTAACGGCGATTTGTCCCGGGTGGTGGGCTATGCCGGGGTGATCATCGAATAGGGGGCGCGTCGCGTTCAAATCCGATGGGCTGACACGAAAAAAAGCTCCCGGACGCCGCGAGGTGTCCGGGAGCTTTTGGTGTGCAGCGTCCCCGGGAAGGGTCGTTGGCTATTGTTCAAGCAGGGCGTTGTCCATGACCTTGAAGAAGGGGTCGAGCAGGTAGGACAAAATCGTGCGCTCCGTCGTGGTGATATAGCATTCCGCGGGCATGCCCGGGTACAGATAGGCGCCGGCCTTGGTGAGCGCCTCCTCGTCCACGGCGAGGTGCACCTCGTAAAAGGGCATGTCTCCAGCCGAGGTCTGCTGTTTGAGCTGGTCGGCCGAGACATAGTCCACAACGGCTGGAAACCGGGGCATGACGCGCCGGTCAAAGGCCGAAAGCATGACTTCGGCCTCCTGATCCTTGAACACCTTGGTGATGTCCGTGGGTGAAATCCTGGCTTCAACGATGAGCTTGGCATCCTTGGGCACGATATCCATGAGGGGTTCGCCGGCGCGAATGACCGCCGAATCCTCGGAATGGACCTGCATGTTCAGGACAACGCCGTCAACCGGGGACAGGATGTCCAGACGTTTTTTGGAGTCCCGTATGGGGCGCAGCTGTTCCCGAAGCTGGAAGATTTCGTCCGAGACCTTGCTCAGTTCGGTGATGGCGTTCTCGCGATAGGTGTTGCGCAAATCCACGATGCGCAGCCGCAGTTCATCAATGCGTTGCTTGCCCTCGGCAATGCTCTGCCGCAGGCTGCCGGCCTGCCCTTCGGCCGTGGCCAGTCGGCGGTTCAGCTCGAGGATTTGGGCCTTGTCGATATATTTTTCCTGGAGCAGGGCGTTCTTGGCGGTGATTTCGCTCCCCAGGCTGGCGATGATGTCCTGCTGGGCAGTGAGTTCGGCCTGGGCGCCGTCGGCTTGCTCGCGCAACTGCCGGATTTGGGAGTTATGCAGGGAGATTTTTCCCTCCATGTCGCGTAGCCGAGACACAAAGACTTCTTCCTCTTTCTGACGGGCAGCCCGGACTTCCGGTTCGGCCTCGGCCGCGAGCATCTCCTTGGGCCACTCGATGGCCGGCTTGAGCTGGCTTTCGGCCCGCAAGCGGGCCGCCAGGGCGATCTTGGCCCAGAGGTGCCCCTGGGTCAGGGATACCGATGCGTCGATGCGTTCGTCGCGCAACCGGATCAGCACCTGTCCGGCCTTGACCGCGTCTCCCTCCCGCACCAGGATTTTGTCCACGATCCCCCCTTCCAGGTGCTGGACCGTCTTCTTGTTCTGGGAAACCTTGACCGTGCCCGCGGCCACCACCGCGCCGTGGAAGGGCAGCAACACGGACCAGGCGATCAGACCTCCGAAAAAAAGCGCGATAATGAGCAGCCCGGTCCAGATGATCGGGCGTGGATTGGTATCCAAAACTTTGAGTTCTTCGGGTGTCAGCGTTGACATTGTCCACTCTCCTCGTGCGTTCTCGTCTCGATTTTCGTTTCCGGGCCGTGCACCCGATCCATCAAGCCCGCCCCGCGCTGGCCGCGGCCATGGCCTGGAAAACCTCTTCGCGGGGGCCGAAAAAGGCCGATCTGCCTTCCTTGAGCACGAGGACCTTGTCCGCGGACGCCAGCAAGGACGGCTTGTGCGTGACCATGACGGTGGTCACCCGGCGGGCCTTGAGCTCCCGCAAGGCCTGGCCCAGGGCGCGCTCACCGGAATCGTCGAGGTTCGAATTGGGTTCGTCCAGAATGACGAATTTCGGGCCGCCATAAAAAACACGGGCCAGACCGATCAGCTGCCTCTGGCCGCCGGACAGCTGCATGCCGAGGTCGCCGATTTGCGTGTCGTAGCCTTGCGGCAGACGCAGGACCATGTCGTGAATGCCGGCCAGGGTAGCGGCTTCGACCACTTTTTCGGGCTCGACCGTGCCCATGCGCGCGATATTTTCACTGACCGTGCCGGCAAAAAGCTCCACGTCCTGCGGCAGGTAGCCGATATGCCGGCCCAGGGCATCGCGGTCCCAGGTGGCGATGTCGGCGCCGTCCAAGCGTACCGTGCCCGATGTGGCGCCCCAGATCCCAAGCAACAGGCGGCACAGGGAGCTTTTTCCCGCGCCGCTGGGGCCGATCAGGCCCATGGACTCTCCCGGAGCCAGGGCAAAAGACACTCCGGCCAGGATTGGGCGGCCGCCAATGGCCAGGCTGGCCGTCTCGACATCCACCTTGCCCTCGGGATCGGGCAGCTCCATGGCCGGGCGTTCCGACGCCGCTTCCAGCAGGCCGGCCAAGCGTTTGTAGGCCGCCCGGGCGTCCACGGTCTGCTTCCAGGTGCCCATGATGCGGTCCACGGGACCCATGGCCTGGCGCATGATGACCGACGCGGCGATCATGACCCCGGCCGTGGATTCATTTTCCAAAACCAGGTACGCGCCCAATCCATAGACCAGAACCTGCATCGCGGTCCGGAAGCTGCCGGACACGGATCCCAGCGCCGTGCTGAAGCGGTAGGCCTTGGTTTGGAGGTACAGCGCCTGGTCATAGGGCTCCTTCCAGTGCGCGATCATCCCCGGCAGCATGTTCATGCCGGCGATGACCTCGGCGTTGCGCAGTCCCAGGGTCAGCAGTTGTCCGGAGTGCCGTTCCATGGTCTTGGCCATGGTGAACCGGGGGCCGCTCAAGTACTCCTGGGCAATGCCCAGGACCAACACGACAAGGATGCCGGCCACGGCCAGCCAGCCAAGCAGCGGATGCATGCAGAAAATGGCGGCCACGTAAACTGGTACCCACGGCAGATCGAAAAAGGAAAAGGCCGCGTTGCCGGCCAGGAAGTTCCGCAGCGTGTTGATGTCCACGATTCCTTCCCGGTACGAGCGCGAATCGATCCGGACGGCGTCCCGCATCATTTCGCGGACCACCGGCTCGGTCAGGTTCTGGTCCACGGACAATCCCACCCGGATGAGCAGCCGGGACCGCAGAAAATCCAGACACGCCAGGACCACGAGCGCCAGCACCGCGCCGACGCTGACCGTGAGCAGGGTCGGGATGCTGCGACTGGCCAGGACCTTGTCGAAGATAATCAGCATGTACACAGGAAAAACCAACTGCAGCATGTTGATAAACAAACTGAAGAAGCCCGCGAATCCGAGGGCTCGCTTCCACTTTTTGAGAAAACGGTTCATGGTGTCCCCTTTACTGCAGAGAAAAAGTACGCCGGCCCATGGCGTGGTACAGATTCGCCAAGGCCTGTTGGCAGTCGACCTGGGTTTTGACCAGGTTGGATTCGGCGTTTTGCAACTGGCTCTTGGCCATGATGAGCTCCGGCAACGTGCCCAGGCTTTTGTCCAGACGGGCGGTGGCCATGGCCACGTTTTCCCGGGCGCTTTTCAAAAACGCCAAGGCATGGGCGGCCCGGTTCCGCGAATCCTCGAAAGAGGTATGGGCCTTTTCGATCGCCGTGTAGATCAGGGATTCCTGATCCCGCAGGTTGTGTTGCAGGCGGCTGATTTCGTGCTTCATCCGCCGTACCTGGTAATAGTCGCGCCCGCCGGCGAAGAGATCCCACTCCAGACTCAGCTGTCCCACGGTATACAGGGTGGAGTAGTCCCGGTCGTAATCGCCGTAGGCCGTCTCCGAGGGCAGCCGATAATCGACATCGATGTTGTTATAGCCCAGACTCAGATTGAGCCGGGGTAAAAACGCGCCCTTGGCCACGTCCCGGTCCTTTTGCACGACCTCGATGGCCAGTTTGGCCAGACGCACGGCCGGACTGGTCGTCAGGGCTTCGCATCGGATATCCTCCAGGGTCAGTTCCGGGGCGTAGCCGACATCCCAGGCATTGGGCACGAAGTCGATTTTGTTGGTAAAGGGAATCCGCATTAGCCCCTTGAGTTCGATGGTCTTGGTGGCGATGAACGACTCCGTCTCGCTTAGCGTCTGCCGCGCGTTGGCGATTTCCACCTCCACTTCGAGAACGTCGCTGTAGGACACCAGGTGCTGGCCAAACATCGCCGCCAGGGCCTTGCCGTTCATTTCCAGGCTTTCCAGGTGGGCCGCGTGAATCCGAGCCTCTTCCACGGCCCGCTGCCTGTCCAGAAACGCGGTCTGGACGTCCAGGATCAACCGGGACACGGCTTCCTCTTTTTCGGCCAGGGCGTATTGGTGCGCCAGGACGGCCCTCTGATAGCCATTCAAGACGGTCAACCCGGCGAACAGCGTCTGGGTCAGCTGCAGGCCATAGGAATCAACCACCTGGTCGTCGTAGTCACTGTTGCTGGCGCCAGTGCTGTCCAGACCGGTGATCTTTTTTCGGGACCCGACACCGGACAGCTTCGGGAAAAACCCAGCACGGGCCACGCCGATTTCGGCCTCGGCCTTGCGCGTTGCTTCCTCGGCCGCCAAAATTCGAGGACTGCGTTCGATGGCCATTTCGACACATTCGCGCATGGTGTACGCGGGGGGCCGCGTCGGATCATCCGCGGTCAGGGCCGGCGTGGCGCCGAGCATGATCAGCGCGCACAGCAGCCCAAGCATTGTCTTCCATTGCATATTTCTCTCCCTTACGCCGAGACCGCCGCCAATCCCGCGCCGCCGATTCCGGCGGGAGGATTGACCGGACGGGATATCGCGGCGAGAACTTCATCCCTTGGGCCCCAGTACGCGACCTGTCCGTTCTGGAGCATGAGCACCTTGTCCACGACGCCCAGCAAGGAAAATTTATGGGTGATCATGACACAGGTCGTGCCCTGGTCGGCCTTGATCCGGGTCAGGGCGTCGATCAGGCGTTCTTCGCCCGCCTCGTCGAGATTGGAATTCGGTTCGTCCAGCAGCAACAGCCTGGGCGCGCCGTAAAGTGCCCGGGCCAACCCGATGCGTTGCTTCTGGCCGCCGGAAAAACGCACTCCATCCGTGCCGCCGACCATGGTTTCGTAACCCTGGGGCAGGGCCTCGATCATGGATTCTATGCCCACGATCCGGCACACCCTGGTTACTTCGTCCATGTCCACCTCGCCCAGGCGGGCGATGTTCGCAGCCACGCTTACCGGGAAAAGTTCCACCTCCTGGGGCAGGTATCCGATGTGGGGGCCGAGCTCCGTCTTGTCCCAGAGTTGGAGACTGACGCCGTCCAGGCGCGCGGCACCGAAAATAGAGGGCCACAGGCCGAGGAGAACCCGCAGCAAGGTGGTTTTGCCCGCTCCGTTGGGACCGACCAGCCCCATGAATTCGCCTGGCTCCAGATCAAAGGACACTTCGCGCAGCAGCAGTCGTCCACCCAGGGCGAAGGTGACCCGGTCCGCGACAAGGGCGCCGCGCGGCGCGGGCAGGGACATTTTGGGCGGCACCTTGGACAGGAGGTAAAAAAAGCCATGCAGGCGTTTGTAGGCTTCACGGGCCTGGACAATGGTCTTGGCACCGAACAGCACGCGCATGAAGGGAGACAGGGCCTGCCCCTCGATGACCGAAACCACGATGATCAGGCCGGCGTTGAAATTTTCCGTGATGGCCAGCCAGGAGCCGACGGCGTAAAGCAGAACGTTCATCAGGATCTGAATCGACTTGATGGAACTTTGGGTCAGGCCGGCATAGCGGCTGGCCATGGTCTGATGCACGACGATTTCCGTGTTCCGGGCGTCAAAGCGGTCATGAACGCTTCGGCCCATGCCCATGGCATTGACCACCTCGGCGTTGGCCAGCATGGAGTCCAGGAAGCGTTTGTTGCCTTGGGCCAGGGAATTGGCCTTGACGAGGCGATCCCGGGTGTACCGGTCCTGGAGGAAGATCAGCAGCAGGATGGCCAGTCCCACGCCCAGCGTGACCACGCCCAGCATGGGGTGGAAAAGGAAGATGATCAGAACGTAAAACGGCGTCCATGGGATGTCGAAAATAGCGGGCAGGGAATCGCTGTTCAAAAACGCGTTGAGGGTCGAAATGTCGCTCATGCCTTGCTGGTAGGCCTGTTTGGATGGCCCCGCGTACCCCAGGAGCGTGTGCCGGAAAATATGCGGACTGAACGAGGCAACCAGATCGACGCCGACCATGCGCAGTATTCTTTTGCGCAGGAAGCCGAAAAAAAGAAGAAAAAACAGGGCAAAAACGGCGATAACGGTTATGGAATAGAGCGAATCGTGGTCATAGCTGCTGAATATCGCGTCGTAGATCGCGAACATATAAAACGAAAACGTCAGCTGGAGCAAGTTGATGAAACAGCTTATGAATCCGGCGTAGACAAAATATTTTCTCCACTTCCGTAAAAAATCCTTCATTGTTTTCATGAATTCAATCCATACCACGCCATGGCATATTTATTCATTATGCCCATGGTGTTCTTCTTCAAAAATATCCATGGGAGGCATCATGAGATATTCGTGCATCCATTTTTTTTGCGATCAAGCAGTATCCGAATGTGCCGTGGGGATAGCAATGCGTTGTCCTTGGGCAAGATTTCCCCGGATTTGCGTTTTGGCTTGGGCTCGTATTCGGCCAGACGATCGAAAATAATATACAGAAAGACGAATACCAAAGGCCCCAGCGTTACATACAGGCCAATGATAAGGGCCAGGATCATAAATCCAGAGTCCATGAAACATCCACCCCGCGCCGATTCACGACGCGATCACGTCCATCGGCGACAGACACAAATCATTCAAAAAAATTCAAGTGATGGGATCAAAAAAAGGGAAGTCATCACCAACACGTCCCAATGCGGACTAAATACGACGCTGTCAACCACGGCCCTTGTCCTGGGCAAGACCAGGTGTCGGGTCGGGGTGGAATTCCGGCACCAGGCGTTCCAGTTCCCGTCGGATCGTGACCGCGTCAAAGGTCGTGGCGGCCTGGAGCAGGGGCCCGATGCACTGTTGGGCTTCGTGCTCGCCGAGAGGCTCCAAAACCATGATCTGATCGTGGCCGGTTTCGATGATGCCTTCGCCGGTAGTGATCAGTTCCTCGTAAAGCTTTTCGCCCGGCCGCAGGCCCGTGAAGCGGATTTCGATGTCGTCCACGGATTTGCCGGACAAAACGATCAGATCCCGGGCCAGGTCGGCGATGCGCACGGGCTGGCCCATTTTGAGGATGAAGATTTCTTTGCCCCGGCCCAGGGCTCCGGCCTGAACGATGAGCTGGGCGGCCTCGGGAATGGTCATGAAGTAGCGCGTCACCTCGGGATGGGTGACCGTGACCGGGCCGCCGTGGGCGATTTGCTTGCGAAAGAGCGGGATGACCGAACCCGACGAGCCGAGCACGTTGCCGAAGCGCACGGCCATGAATGTGGTTCGGCCCCCGCTCCTGGCGCGCATGAGCAGCTCGGCCACGCGTTTGGTCGTGCCCATGACATTGGTCGGCCGCACGGCCTTGTCCGTGGACACCAGCACGA
>RZYB01000101.1 GCA_009930495.1 Deltaproteobacteria bacterium | reverse complement strand
GGATCACTCCAGATCGAAGCGGTCCAGATTCATGACCTTGGTCCAGGCCGCGACGAAATCCCGCACGAATTTCGTCTCGCCGTCGGCGCAGGCATAGACCTCGGCAATGGCCCGCAACTGTGAGTTGGCGCCAAAGACCAAATCCACACGGGAGCCTGTCCACTTCAGCTCGCCGCTTTTGCGGTCCCGCCCCTCGTACAGACCCTCGCCCGCCGGAGTCCAGGCCGTGCCCATGTCGAGCAGGTTGACAAAGAAGTCATGGCTCAGGGCTTCGGGCCGTTTGGTGAAAACTCCGTGCGAAGTCTGGCCGTGGTTCGTCCCCAGTACGCGCAGGCCGCCGACAAGCACGGTCATTTCCGGCGCGGTCAGGGTCAGGAGCTGGGCCTTGTCCACCAACAGATCCTCGGCCGAAACCGCGAACGTGGCTTTCTGGTAGTTGCGAAAGCCGTCGGCCAGAGGTTCGAGCACGGCGAAGGAAGCTGCATCGGTCTGGTCCTGGGACGCGTCGGTGCGGCCCGGCGTGAAGGGCACGGTCACGTCATAACCGGCATTTTTCGCGGCCAACTCCACGCCGGCGCACCCGGCCAGCACGATCAGGTCGGCCAGGGATATCTTTTTGCCGCCGCCCTGGGCCGCGTTGAATCCGGCGCGGATGGCTTCAAGCTTGTCCAAGACCGCCCGCAGCCGGTCCGGCTGGTTGACGGCCCAATCCTTCTGCGGAGCCAGGCGGATGCGCGCGCCGTTGGCGCCGCCGCGCTTGTCCGAGCCACGGAAGGTCGAGGCCGAGGCCCAGGCCGTGGTCACGAGCTGGGACACGCTCAGGTCCGAGGCCAGAATCTTCGCCTTCAGAGTCGCGATGTCCGCGTCGTCGATCAGCGGATGGTCCACGGCCGGAACAGGGTCCTGCCAGATGAGTTCCTCGGCCGGAACCTCCGGACCCAGGTAGCGCGAACGCGGGCCCATGTCGCGGTGGGTCAGCTTGAACCAGGCCCGGGCAAAGGCGTCGGCGAATTCCTCGGGATTGGCCAGATAGCGTTTGGCGATCTTTTCATAGACGGGGTCGAACTTCAGGGACAGGTCGGCCGTGGTCATCATGGGCCGGACCTTCTTGGACGGATCGTGGGCGTCCACGACCATGTCCTCGGGCTCCACGTCCTTGGCCAGCCATTGGTAGGCCCCGGCCGGACTCTTCAGCAGCTCCCATTCATACTTGAACAGGACTTTGAGGTAGCCCATGTCCCACCGCGTGGGGTTGGGTTTCCACGCGCCCTCGATGCCGCTGCTGATGGTATCCCCGCCCTTGCCGCTCTTAAAGCTGCTCTTCCAGCCCAGGCCCATGTCCTCCAGGGGCGCGGCCTCGGGTTCGGGTCCGACATGGGTGGCCGGCCCGGCACCGTGGCATTTACCGAAGGTATGTCCGCCCGCGACCAGGGCCACGGTTTCCTCGTCGTTCATGGCCATGCGGGCGAAAGTTTCGCGTACGTCACGCGCGGATTCGATGGGGATGGGCTGTCCGTCCGGGCCTTCCGGATTGACGTAAATAAGGCCCATCTGCACGGCGGCCAAAGGATTATCCAAATCGCGCTGACCGGAATAGCGGCTGCGCGGCTTGTCGCTGGTGGCCAGCCATTCCTGTTCCGCGCCCCAATAGATGTCCTGCTCCGGCTCCCAGACGTCCTCACGTCCGCCGGCAAAGCCGAATGTTTTCAACCCCATGGATTCCAAGGCACAGGTACCGGCCAAAACCATGAGATCGGCCCAGGAAATTTTTTTCCCGTATTTCCGCTTGATGGGCCACAGCAGGCGGCGGGCCTTGTCCAGATTGACGTTGTCCGGCCAACTGTTCAGGGGAGCCAGGCGCTGGCTGCCGGAACCCGCTCCGCCCCGGCCGTCGCCGACGCGGTACGTACCGGCGCTGTGCCAGGCCATGCGGATGAAAAACGGCCCGTAATGGCCCCAGTCGGCCGGCCACCAATCCTTGGAATCGGTCATCAGGGCGAAAAGGTCCCGTTTGACCGCCTTCAGATCGAGTTTTTTGAATTCTTCCCGATAGTTGAATGTTTCATCCATGGGGTTGGACAGACTCGAATGCTGGTGCAGGATCTGAAGCTTCAACTGATTCGGCCACCAGTCCTGATTGGTCGTGCCACGACCGGCGACCATGGCGCGGGTCGTGCCCGTGACCGGGCATTTGCTCTCGTCACTCATGCGGGGTTTCCTCCGGGTTGGGGTTAAATCCAAATCAATAATTTAATCGCCTGGAATTTCTGAAGAACAGCAGAAGGAGAAACAGATCGGGAGGTCAAATTCCATCAAAAGGCAGGGTTGGGCACACCATATACAGAAATCCGACACATCGTCATCCTCAAAATACGCGCGCCCGTGTTCTGGATACAAAACCATTCCCAGCGGCTTCGCAAAAAAAACTCCCGACAATGCGGGAGCTTTTTTCAAAAACAATCGATCAGGCCGAGCGGATGCGCTCGACGCCGCCGGGGGCTAGCGCTCGTCGAAATAGGCCTTGTGCTTGATGTTCACGCCCTGTTCGATGAAGACCACGGACTCGGCGATATTGGTGGCGAGGTCGCCAATGCGCTCCAGGCGGCGGATGAGGATGATGGTATGCACGGAGCGTTCGATGGCCGGGTTATCCTTGACCATGTATTCGATGACCGCGCGCATGTTCTTGTGGTTGAGCACGTCCACCTCGCTGTCCAGCCGGCAGACCTGCAGGGCCTCTTCCACATTGCCGGAGGTAAAGGCGTGGGCCGCGTGCTGGAGCATGGCCAGGGCCTTGCCGCCCATCTCGCGCACGGCGTCATGAAACGGCAGGGGCGGCCGCGAACTGAGCATGATGGACCGCTCGGCGATGTTCACGGCCTCGTCGGCGATGCGCTCCAGCTCGGCGCTGATGCGCATGCAGCCCAGGATAAACCGCAAATCACCGGCCACGGGCTGGTCCAGGGCCAGGAGCTTCAGGCCCAGCTCGTCGATCTCCACTTCCAGGCGGTTGATATGCACATCGCCGTCCTGCACCTCCTCGGCCAGATACAGATCCTTGTCCGCATAGGCCTTGATGGCCTTGGCCACGGCTTCCTCGGTCAGGGCGACCATGTTCAGGACCTTTAATTTCAGATTTTCCAATTCTTCATGCAGATGGGTGTACATAGGCGTTCTTCCTTTGAAATTTGGTGAAACTCATCGAGGGCGTCGCGCGGCCTAGCCAAAGCGTCCGGTGATGTAGTCCTCGGTCTGTTTGTTTTCCGGCCGGGTGAAGAGCTTGTCCGTGGGACCGACCTCGATCAACTTGCCCATGTAGAAAAACGCGGTCCGGTCGGACACGCGGGCCGCCTGCTGCATGGAGTGGGTGACAATGACAATGGTGAACCGGGACTTCAACTCATGGATGAGTTCCTCGATTTTCTGGGTGGCGATGGGGTCCAGGGCCGAGGCCGGTTCGTCCATGAGCAACACTTCCGGTTCCACGGCCATGGCCCTGGCGATGCACAGACGCTGCTGCTGCCCGCCGGACAGGCTCAGGCCCGACTGGTCCAGACGATCCTTGACCTCGTTCCACAGGGCGGCCAGCTTGAGGCTTTCCTCAACCCGGGCGTCGATATACTCGCGGTCCTTGACCCCGTTGACGCGCAGGCCATAGGCCACGTTTTCGTAGATGGACTTGGGAAAGGGATTGGGCTTCTGAAACACCATGCCCACCCTGCGGCGCAGCACGACCACGTCCTGGTCGGCGGCATTGATGTCCTGGCCGTCCAGGGTCAGGGAACCCTCGATGCGCGTGCCATCGATAAGGTCGTTCATGCGGTTGATGCAGCGCAAGAAGGTCGATTTGCCGCACCCCGACGGGCCGATCAGGGCCGTGGCCTGATGCTGGAGCATGTCAAAGGTGATGTCCTGCAGGGCGTGGAACTCCGAATAATAGAAGTTGACGCCCTTGGCCGCTATCTTGATCGTTTCACTCATGGATTATTCCTCTGAAGGCTGCCCGGCCAGGGGCAAGCCGATGATGAACCTGGAGCCGACGCCGGTTTCCGGCACCGGACTCTGGACCGTGATCGCGCCATTGTGTCCGGCCAGGATGTGCCGGCAGATGGCCAGGCCCAGACCCGTGCCGCCGACGGCGCTGTTGCGGTCCTTTTCGACGCGGTAGAAGCGCTCGAAAATGCGCCCCTGGTCCTCGACCGGGATGCCTGGCCCGTTGTCCTCGATACAGATGTTCAGCATGTTCCCCTCGCGTCGGGAAAAGACGCGGATGCGCGGGGCGTCCTCGGGCACGTATTTGAGGGCATTTTCCAAGACATTGCGAAAAACCTGGACAACCTGCTCGAAATTGCCGCGCACGGCCGGACCGCCCTCGGCCACCTCGTTCACGAAATCGACCTCGCGGCGCAAAGGCTGACAACTCTTCCAGGCCGAATACAGGGCCGAGAACGGCTCCACGGCGACCATGTCCACCCGCTGCTTGCCATGCTCCAGCTTGGAGAGCTGCAAAAGTTCGTCGAGCATGGTGTTCATGTGGTTGGCGTTGCGCAGGATCACCTCCAGGAAGGCCTTGGCCTGCTCCGGATCATGGGCGTCGAGGCCGATCAGGGTCTCGGCGTAGCCCTTGATGGAAGTCAGGGGCGTGCGCAGTTCGTGGGACAAGTTGGCCACGAAATCCCGCCGGATGCGCTCCACCTTCTTGATCTCGGTGATGTCGTGGAAAACCATGATCGCGCCCAGTTCGGCGTCGCCCTTGATGGGCACGATGGACACGTCGAAGACCTGGCCATCGTTCAGGGTCACGACCAGATTGACCTGGGAAAAATCCCCGCCCCGACGCCGCTCCAGGGCCGCGTCGCACCCGGCCTGCAATTCCCGGATGAGCGACATCTCCATGGGCTTCTTGCCGGCGAAGGTGGACAATCCGGGAAAAATCTCCTGGGCCGCGTAGTTGCCGCGCAGGATATGTCCCCGGCCATCGAGCACGATGACCCCGGCCTTCATGCCGTTCAGCACGGCCTCGCCCTCCATCTTCTGCTTGGTGATGACCCGCATGCTCTCCTCCACGCGCTCGGCCATATGGTTGAACGCCGAGACCAACGGGACCAATTCCTTGCCGGGGGACAGCCGGATGCGCCGCCCGGTCTCGCCGCGACCGATGGACGCGGCGGCCTGGGCCACGTTGGCGATGGCCTGGGCCACCTGTCTCGAAACCAGGGACACCAGACCAAAGGCCACGCACACGCCAAGCAGGTAAACCCAGCCAACCCGCCCGGTCAGACGATCCAGGGAATCGCGGACCATGGTCTGGGCCTGGGCGATGCGCAACACGCCCGGCGGAATCACGCCCTGGCCGCTGGAGCGCCGGGCCGCGTAAATCAGGCGCTGGCCGAGCGTGTCGCTGTAGCGCATGCTCATCCCAAGGGTGCCGTTCAAGGCCTCGACCACCTCCGGCCGCGCGGCATGATTCTCCAACCGGCCGACCTGGTCCAGGGACACGCCTGAATCCAGCAGAACCCCTCCGTCCTCGGCGACATAGGTGATGCGGATGTTCATGCGCGCCGCCAGCTCGCGCATGGCGGCGTCGATCTCGCCCAGGCTCGCGGCCCGATGGGAGACCAGCATCCAGTCCACGGCCCGCAGATCCCGGTTGACATTGTCCCGGGCCTCCTGGGTGATGACCGAGGTCAGGTTCTGATTGAGATAATAGGCTGGCAGGCCCAGAACCAACAGCATGACGACCGCGAAAGCCACCATGAGCCGGGTTCGCAGGGAAAAAGAGGTCACTGTCATGAATCCGCCTGATGTTCACGTTTCATGCGGTAGCCGATGCCCCGCACGGTTTCGAGCCAGTCGGCATAGGGGCCGAGCTTCTTGCGCAGCCGGCGGACATGGGTGTCCACGGTGCGGGAATACCCCTCGAACTCATACCCCCAGGCCTTGGCCAGAAGCTGCTCGCGGGACAGCACCTTGCCCTCGTTGCGCACGAATTCCCCGAACAAATTGAATTCCGTGGGCGTCAGATGCGCGTCCTCGCCATCCACCATCAGGGAAAAGGCCTCGAAATCCGCGACCAGCCCCTGCCGCTGCCAATGCGCCACCTTGGGCAGGGTGTTCACGTTGCGACGCAGCACGGTCTTGATGCGCAGCATCAGCTCGCGCGGGCTGAAGGGCTTGACGACATAGTCGTCGGCGCCCAGCTCGAAGCCCAAAATGCGGTCCACCTCGTCGCCGCGCGCCGTGAGCATGATGATCGGGATGTGCGCGGTCTCGGAGCCACCCTTGATGGCCTTGCAGATGTCGGTGCCGCTCAGGCCGGGCAGCATCAAATCCAAAAGCACCAGATCGGGCCGCTCCGTCTGCACGAGATGCAGTCCTTTTTTCCCGTCCCTGGCCACGAAGCAGTCATACCCTCCGGACTTGAGATGAAAAGCCAACAGATTGGCGATATCGGGTTCGTCCTCGATGACGACGATCTTATGAGCCATGATTCCCCCTGTGCGTGGCGTGGACGGGCGCTCCGTCCACACCGGATATGGTGCTATCTGGAATTTGTGACGGAACCGTGACGATGCCATGAAGTTCCTGTAACAGCCGACGCCCTTGTCCCGAAAGACGGATTGCCCCAAAAATTTCATGCGCCCGTCACGCCCCCGACACAAAAAACGCCCACACCCCCTTCACCCCGTTCCTGTCACATTTTTAGCCCGAGGAGACCCGTCATGCCAACCGGCATTGCCCGCCAAGCACATACGTACCCCGTCACGTCGCGGATCGAGAACCAGGCGCGATCCGACCGCGCCCTGACCGTGTTTCTCTTTGTCATCAAGGAATTTCCCCTGTGCAAGGACATGTACGGCATTGAAATCGCGGCCAGCATCGAAGACCTGATGCGACGCGCGGTGGAGGATGTCGGGCGGGACGGTGACGATCCGGGCCGCACCGTGTGTCTGGGCGCGGGCGAAATCCTGCACATCCGACCCCGGCACGACTCCGATCCGGGCTCGGTCGCGGACCAGGCCTTCATGTTCAAGACACGTCTGCAGGCGGTCCTGCGTCGCCACACCATCGCCACCCTGGGCCGGGAAATGGAAATAACCGTCGGTTTCGCCATGCGGGACGACGTTCCCAGTCCGCACGACCACGCCACGCGCGAGGCCGTGCACGAGGCCCGGCGCATGGCCCTGGACGCGCCGGATCTGGAAACCCCGAAGCTGTCCCCGGAATTTCGGGACATTCTGGCCCATGATCGGTTGACCGTCCTGTTCCAACCCATCCACGATTTCAAGACCGGCGCCATCATGGCCTGGGAAGCCCTGACCAGGGGGCCGCGCGGATCGGCCTTTCATTCCCCGGTGGCCCTCTTTGATTTCGCGGAAAAAACCGAACAGCTCTTTCTTTTGGAGCAGGCCTGTCGCACCAAGGCCATGCGCACGGTCGGAAAATTGGGGCCGGGACAACGCCTGTTTCTGAACATCCATCCCCGGACCGTGGTCGATCCCGGCTTCGCGCCCGGAAAAACCCTGGAACTTCTGGAACAATTCGACCTCGTTCCGGAAAACATCGTCCTTGAGATCACCGAGCGGCATTCCATCAAAAATTTCACCGCCTTCCACAAAACCCTGGACCATTACCGCAGCCAGGGTTTCCGCATCGCCGTGGACGACGCCGGCACGGGATACTCCGGCCTGTCAACCATCGCGGCCCTGCGCCCGGACTTCATCAAGGTCGACATGGGTCTGGTCCGGGACGTGGACAAGGACCCGATCCGCCGCGCCCTGATGGAAACCATGGTTGCCCTGGCCGAACGCATCGGTTCGGAAATCATCGCCGAGGGCATCGAGACCAGGGGCGAGGCCAGTGCCCTGATCGACATCGGCGTGCATCACGGCCAGGGATATTTTCTGAACCGCCCACGGTTTCCCAAAACCGAGTCCGGCCTCGACCTCAAGGAGCTGGCCCCGGTCCGGCCGGATTCCTGGCAACGACTGGCCTGCTCCATTCCCATCGGCCGTCTGGCCCAGCCCGCCATCACCGTCAGTCCGCGCATGCCGGTCCATTCCGTGCAGCACATCTTCGCCACCAACCCCAACCTGCCCGCCGTGGTCGTGGCCGAGGATGGCCGCCCCATGGGGCTGGTCATGGGCTACAACCTGGACCGCCATCTGGCCACCCTCTACGGCCGCGCGCTCTACGCGGGCAAACCCATCTCCGTGCTCATGGACTCCCAGCCCATGATCGTGGACGAACGCGAACCCGTGGAAGTCGTGGCCAAAAACGCCAACACCCGCGAAACGCTCAAGGCCTATGACGAGGTCGTGGTGACACGAAACGGAAGCGTCCTGGGCGCGGTCTCGGTCCAGAGCATGCTCAGCACCCTGGCCCAGGTCCAGGTGGAAATGGCCAAGGGCACCAATCCCCTGACCGGCATCCCCGGCAACGTGGCCCTGGAAAAGGAATTGGAACAGCGCCTGCGCCGGGGGCAGCCCTTCTGCATGCTTTACGCGGACCTGGATTATTTCAAGGTGTTCAATGATGTCTACGGGTTCAAGGACGGTGACCAGGTCATTTTGCTGCTGGGGCGCATCCTGACCTGGGCCCTGACCCGGCACGGACACAGCGGGGATTTCCTGGCCCATATCGGCGGCGACGACTTCGTGGCCATCGTGGCTCCGGACAAGACCGAACGGATTTGCCGGGCCGTGGTCCGCTGCTTCAAACGGCTCATTCCGCGCCACTACTCGGACCAGGACAGCGCGCGCGGCTGGATCGAGGGCAAGGGACGCGACGGGGCCAAACAGCGCTTTCCCCTGGTTTCGGTGTCCATCGGCATCGTGGAGTGCCATGCCCCGTGCAGCCTGCACACCCTGGGTGAACGCGCGGCCCAGATCAAAAGCTACGCCAAATCCCTGCCCGGCAACGTCTATGTGCGTGACCGGCGGGGCCGCAAAGACGACGAGCCCCGTGCAACGCGGTGATCAGCTTCCGCCGCGCGGCTTTTCGTCGGCGCCAGTCCGGGCGCCCGCGTCCCTTCGGGAGGCGCGCGAGGCAATGCCGACCACGACCAACGCGGCCGAGGCACCCAGGCCCAGGGCCAGGGCAACGCCATCGCGCAGATGATCGGCCCGGACCCGCTCCCAGTTGTTGACCCGGACCCGGATGTCCGCCGCCGTGACCGGCTGTTCCCGGCCTTGGGCGTCGCGCACGAACAGCGCGCCCCGCGCGACTAGGTTCTGCAGAATGTCCGGCCCGACATAGAGTTCGAAATGATCGCTGGTTTCGGACAGGGGCAGGGCCATGGTCATGGGCGTCCACCAGATGGACCGGTCCGCCCAGATCACCTGTCCCGACCGCGCGACGAACTGCACCCCGAAAAGACACACGCCAAGCAGTCCGATGAGCGTCATTGGATTGAATTTTCGCATCAAGCCCTCCGCATTTTTCGAAGATTCGTCTGCCACCCCTGACCAGCCGGCACCATCCGCCGGACGCCCCGCAACCACCGCTTCGACCCGCCACGCAATTTTAACCGTCTCCAAAACAGGCGACCACGCCCGCTCCGCCGGCGTGGCGGGCAACACCTCACGCACGCGCCCGTGCTTCCGGCCCTCCGCGGGCCAGCGCTTTCTTGCGCTCCGTGGTGTAGTCCCACCACGGCCGTGGCGGCTCGCCATTCATGAACCGGACGATGGAAATAAAGACGTCGATCACGCACGGATCATGGCGGGCGTTGGTCGCGGCGCAGAGCGCCTCGTACATGACGAAGGGATCGCGCCCGACAAGCTGGTCCGGACGGGTGATGCCCAACAGCCGCAAATCCCCGGCCATGGCCGGGCCGATGTTGGGCAGGTCGGTCAGCTCGCGAAGACGGGAACGGTCAACCTTGGAAGGATGCATGGAAAACCTCGCAAACACGTATGCAACAGACAGGGTCGGACGTTCGAGGAAACGCGGTCATGGGGCTTCCCTCCGCGCTATGGTTTCGGGGCGGTTCCCGCGTGGTCCGCGCCGGGCGGCGCTTTTTCCACCACCAGCATGTTTCGCCAGGCGCCCTGCTTGTAACGCCACCAGCCGACCACGGACAAGAGCAC
>RZYB01000100.1 GCA_009930495.1 Deltaproteobacteria bacterium | reverse complement strand
CTTCCCGGTTCCCCCAAATCACGGGTATTTCGCGCCCCGGTGGAATCGCGCGGGGGAAATTTTGATTTGTACGGAAAAACGGAATGTTCGGTTTGACAGATAATACGGCAATCATCGCGGCCGGTGCCGGTCGCCAGGAGGCGGACACCATGAGCAAGGACGGGGCGGTTTGCCCACGATGCGGGTCATTGTTGGCGCAAAAGGGCGGTAAAACAGGCAACGGCAAGCAGCGCTATCGGTGCCAAGTGTGCGGAAAATGGTTCATCACCAACCGCACCCTGGGCATTGGTAACGATACCCGCAAAATCGCCGTTTCCCTGCTGTGCGATGGTGTGCCTGCTCCGATCGTGGCCAAGGCCCTGCGAGAAAAATGTTCCCGCAGATGGATTTATCAACTCCGCCAGTCCCTGATCAATGGCCGCTGATCTCTCTGATATGCGCGAGCAGATCGCGGCGGCATTGGCTGCAGAACGCGAGCTGTTTTCAACCGATCAGCCAGACGAGCCGCCATCTTCCTCGTTTGTGCGGGCCTGCCTGTACAACAACGAGCGCGGTGACGGCATTCTTTTTGCCCGGCTACACCGGGGCAAGTTTATCCAGGTCAAGAACTGGGGCAAGGCCGGGGTCTGGCTGCAATGGTGCGGCCATCACTGGCGGATCGACAAAAAGGATGCGGTCCGCAACGCGGTCGAGGAGGTCGCCCAGGTGTATCTTGCCGAGGCCATGCACACCAAGGCACGGCGCGACGAGATCGACAAAAAGACCGAACGCCAGGCCTGGGAAGCGGCCAACGAAGAGCACAAACTCTACATGGCCAGGGTGCGCAAGCTGCGCAGTGTGGCTGGGGCCAAGAACTGCCTGGAGTGGTCCACCACCATCGGCGAGGATGATAAACTCGCCATCATTTCCGACGAAATCGACCTCCACCCCTGGTTGCTCGCCTGCAGAAATGGGGTGATCGATCTCCGCACCGGCAAGTTTTCCCCAGGCCGGCCAGATGACTACCTGCTCCGGGCCGTGCCGATCGACTGGCAGGGCATCGACGCCACCTGCCCCCGCTGGGATGCCTTCATCGACGAGATCCACCAGCACGACAAAGAGATCATCGCCTATCTGGACCGGTTGTTTGGGTACACCCTCACCGGCCTGACCACCCACCATTTCGTGGGCCTGTTCCTGGGCGAGGGCCGCAACGGCAAGGGAACCATGTTCGAGACGCTGCGCTGGATCCTCGGCGATTTGGCATGGAACATCTCCCCGGAGCTGCTGATCGAGCAGAAAAATGCCCGCAACTCCGCCGGACCATCCCCGGATCTGATCTCCATGCAGGGACGCCGGATGATCATTGCCTCCGAGTCCGACGACAACCGCCGCATCTCTGGCCAACAAGTCAAAAGGTTGACAGGTGCGGATACCATCGTTGCCCGGGCGCCGCACGACCGCGACGAGACCAACATCACGCCCACCTGGAAGTTGTTTTTCTACACCAACAACATCCCCAAGGGCATGGCGGCAGATTTCGCCCTGTCCGAACGGCTGGTCTATCTGGTCTACCCGCTCAAATTCGTCACCAACCCGGATCCGTCCGACCCGATGCAACGCCAGCAGGACCCGGAACTCCCAGCCCAGCTCAAGAAAGAAGGCCCAGGCATCCTTGCCCGCTATGTGCGCGGCTGCCTCGCCTTCCAGGAGGCCGGAGGGCTGTTTCCGCCACCATCGATCCGCACAGCCGTGGCCGATCTGCAGCGCTCCGAGGACACCATCCGCCAGTTTGTGGAGGAGGTCGACGACTCAGAGCCGCCGATCCGGGTCAATGTCGAGCCTATTGTCCACCCAGAACGGCCTGATCTGCTCGATCACGAGGTAAAGGTGTCGTTCAAGTCGTTATACAGCCTGTTCTGCAGCTGGTACGCGGACAACATTTCAGAGTCCGACAAGTACCGCCCCAGCAAAAAAGCCGTCTCTGCATGGCTGGAAAAACACGGGTTCCGCCGCTCCAAACCGTGCGGGATTGCGCATGTACACGGAATCCGCCTTCGTGTTCGCGAGGGGGCAGTATGAGCACCATTTTTTCCCTGGCCAGGATCAATCGTGGGGCGGGGCAAGATCACCCAACAGGCAAAAACACCGTAATACACCCTAATCTTGTAATGATTTCAGGTAAATGTGGTCGATATTCCCATTTTCCCTGGTTTTTCCGCGCGCGCGTGTGTTTTTCAATTTCCTCTTTCTCTTTTTATTTTTTTTACGCGAAAATATAAGGAATATAATAATTCGACAACAACTATATAAAATGATTACAAGATTAGGATTTTTTCCTTTTTTCCGGATCATAATGGACAACGCAGTCTCTCAAAACAGACACCAAGGATAAGCCACCCCATGCTCTCGCTGATCTCTGGACAGGATTTTATGAAAGCCGGCAACGCCACCCAGCGCGGGCCGGAGTGGCATGGGCCGTGCCCGGTCTGCGGCGGGCGGGATCGCTTCCATATCTGGCCGGAGCAGGGCCAGGGCGGGACGTTCTGGTGCCGTGGCTGCGGCAAACACGGCGATTTGATCGAGTTCTACCGCTGGCGGGACAACCTCAGCTATCGCGACGCCTGCGCCCGTGCCGGAGTGGATGCCCGCACATACACCCCGCAGGACGCGCCAGCAAGCCGCCAGACGCAAAAAACAGGTGCAGGGTATACCCCAGCACGTTCAACGCCGGTTTTGCAACTGTGGGCCGAACACGCCGCTAAAATGGCCAATTGGTGTCACGAGCAGCTTTTCGCAAACGCCGACCAGCTTGCCTGGCTGGAGAAACGGGGTGTCACCATGGCGATGATCACCAAGTATGGCCTGGGCTGGAACCCGACCGACGCCTTCCGTACCCGCGAGGCCTGGGGCCTGGAAACGGTCCGAAAAGCCGACGGCAAGCCCAAAAAACTGTGGCTGCCGCAGGGGTTGGTGATTCCGCTGTGGATCGGCGGCCAGGTCGCACGGCTCCGCATCCGCCGCCCCAACGTCGCCAAGGGCGAACTGAAATACTACGTCGTCCCCGGATCGGGCCGCGAGCCGCTCCTTTCCGAGACCGGCCGGACCGCCTATGTCATCGTCGAGTCCGAGCTCGACGCCCTGGTGGTCGATGGAGCCGCCGGCGATCTGGTGGGTGTGGTGGCCATGGGCAATGCCAGTGCCAAGCCGACCGAGGCATGTCACGCGGTCCTCTCTCAGGCGGTCCACCTCTCCATTTGTCTCGATTCCGACGCCCCAAGGGTCAACCCGACCACCGGCCGCACCGAATCGGCCGGGGCTCAAGGCTCGATTTGGTGGCTCAACCAGTACCGCCATGCCGAGCGGGTGCCGGTGATCGGCGGCAAAGATCCAGGCGACGCCTATGCCGCCGGGGTCGATCTCCGCGCCTGGGTGTTGGCAGGTCTGCCGCCCAGGTTCCATATCAAGGCGACCGCCCCAACTGTCAAGGAATCCTTGACAGTTGCGCCGGCGACCGCCGACGGCTGTAGGGTGGGAGAAGCGCCGCGCCGCCCACCGGTTGAGGACCTGCAACCAGCCCAACCAACCGAAAGCACCACACAACATCGCATCCTCACCCTCCAGGATGGCCAGGAGATCCATGTGGTGAGCGACCAATCCCTATGGGAGCAGCTCACCGCTGAGGGGCTGGTGGTCTTTTCCGAAAATGAACTGCTCCGCCTCCAGGCTGCCCTGGTTGGTCTGGAGCCCGACGCCCGCGCCCAGGCGGTGCAGGCGGCTATTGATGCCAAACTGGTCTTTCCCGGGGCATATGTTCGCCGGGGTGAGGTGATGGCATGAGTGGGACGGGTGGAGGAAGCAACGTCGTCTCCCTATCTGGAGGAAAAGACTCAACCGCCATGCTCCACATGATGCTGGAGCGTGGTGAGGAAATCCACTCTGCAGTCTTTTTCGATACAGGGTGGGAGTTTCCAGAGATGCACGATTATATTGATTTGGTTGAGCTGAAAACTGGGATTGAGGTAGTGCGGCTCACTCATCCTCAAGGATTTGATTACTGGTTGTTTGAGCGCGAAATAGTCGCAAAAAAAGGCCCAAATAAAGGCAAAATACATCGCCTAGGAAACGGATGGCCGTCTCCGTTTCGCCGTTGGTGTACCAGGGAAAAAGTCGGATGCATCATGAAGTATCAAAAGACAGTGCCGAATTGCGTGCCATGCATTGGCTACGCAGCAGACGAAAAACACCGCGTAAGACCTGGGCCACAACGCTACCCGCTAATTGAATACGGAGTCACCGAAGAACAGGCGCTCGCATACTGCCGGAAACTTGGCTACACCTGGGGAGGTCTGTACGACATTTTTAAACGGGTATCCTGCTGGTGCTGCCCGTTGCAATCGCTAAAGGATCTGCGGTTGCTGCGAAAACACCGCCCTGAACTGTGGGAAAAGTTGCTCGAAATGGATGCAAAACAACCCGAACACTCAGCAGGATTCAAGGATTATTGGCGAGTAGCGCAACTGGATGATCGGTTTTCTCGGGAAGAGCTTTATCCAGATGATATGCCGAAACACGTTGTGCGACGAATGATGAAGCAGCGACAACTAAACGTTTTTGAGTTTGTTTGGTGATAAACATGCAAAAAATCGTTGAAACATCATCAGTTCTGGTTTATACAGAGAGCGTCAAGGCAAAATCCTTGACCGGGTTTGACAGCCCGGATAATAGGCGGACGCACCGCCACCTCTCTCAGTTCGGCGGTTTTTTTGCGTCCATTGCACAGCATTGCTTCTCCTTGGGCGGTGATGTGCGGGAGGCCTCGCGCCTGCCGGTTGCCTATTACCGGTCTGTCAACCCGCATATCGCCGCCCTTTTTGCGTTTGACAGCGCATTGGGTGGTTTATCCATTCTCAATAGGAGCCAAGCTATGCAAAATCATTCTTCAGTAGTTCAGTTTTATTTCGAATCCCACGAAGTCCGAGCCCTCACTATCGACGGTAACCCCTGGTTCGTCGCCAAAGACGTATGTGAATATTTTGGTGATACCAACTATCGACGATCTGTTTCTCGACTCGACGACGATGAAAAGGGTGTGTCACAAATAGGTACGCAGGGTGGTGGTCAGCAAATGACCATTGTCAATGAATCTGGTCTGTACAGCCTGTTGTTTTGGATGCAGCCTGACAAAGCCACCGGCAAACTTCCCCAGGATGAAATTGATCGCCGCAAAGCCCTAATTAAAAAATTCCGCAAGTGGGTCACCGCCGAGGTCCTGCCCACCATCCGCAAGACCGGCAGCTACACCATCCCCGGCAATGGCGGCCGCCGCTCTGACATCTTCCACCATCGCGGGCCGCTGTCCGACTCCGGGCTCGATATCCGCTACACCATGGATCTCACCAAGATCGTGCTCAACCCGACCGCGGCCAACCTGCGGATGCTCAACCGGGTCTCGGGCCTGCCAGTAGACGATCTCATGCCACAGCCGGCTGCCATGGTCAACAAGGCCAGTCAGCAGGATCTGTTCGACCGCTTCGCTGCTGCCATGATCCGCCGCGACATCACCGGGCAGGTACGCTTTGCCCTGGTCTACGCCGCGTTCCTTGGCTGGTGCTCGGCCAATGCCGATGACGCCCACATCCCTAGCAAAAAGGCGCTCTCTTCCTGGCTGCACGATGAGGGCTATATCCGCCGCAAACCATCAGGCGTGGCCACCATCTACGGCCTGCGCCTGCGTGAGGTGTGAGATGCAACCACTCACCACCCACCATGAGGCCCTGCGTGAGGAAGTCGACTACCGTGCCCGCCGTTTGGCCGCCCTGGGCAGTGCCATCTCTTCCATTGCCATTGTTCTTGGTGGCCTCCACTCCATGCGCGAAATGGAGGTGTGCCCAGGATGCGATTACCTGCCGCCTGAACTGCTTTCCGGATACACCGTCGGCGGCCTCCACAGCGCCTTGGAGGAGCTGGGCGGGAACGTGTCGCATATAAGCGACATTTTCCGGGAAATGACACGGGAGGGTGTGCAATGAACCCCCTCGACCTCGCCGACGACCTGCTCGATTTCGACCTCGACCAGGAAATCCCCGGTTTTGATCTCATCCACGCCGACATCAGCGACGCCCTGCAGACCGAAACCGTCCGCATCCGCCGCTATCCACGGCCTGAGCCCCAGCTGGTCCGCTATGAGCGCGCCGCTGATATGGTCGCCGCCCTGCCAAATCTTGCCGAGGGTGAGGCCGTCTTTGCCCTGGTCTCCGGCAATTTTATTTTTGGCGATTTGATCGAGGCTTTGATGGTCGATCGCAATTGGTACGCCGAGGAGCTGCTCGTGGCCACTCTCAGCCTATCCAAAGAAAATGTCGACAGCCTCCGCAACCTCCAGACCGGCGGCTACGTCCGCCGCCTCGGCCTGGTGGTCTCGGATTTTTGGTATGCCCACGAGCGCCGCCCGGCCGGCGGGGTGCCCTACATCGAATCAACCCTCGGCCAGGATCAGGACTTTTTATTTGCCGCCGCCGGCATCCACACCAAAACAACTTGCATCCGCACCGATTGCGGCCGCTCCCTGGTTTTGCACGGGTCGGCCAACCTGCGCAGCTCGCGCAATGTCGAGCAGGTGATGGTCGATGCCTCTGCCCCGCTCTACGAGTTCAACGCCGCCTGGATCAACCGCATCCTGGCGGACTTCTCCGCCAACCCCAAATCCAAACGAGGTGACATCCTATGGCAAACTCTACCGGAACCAACAAAAAGTCCCGCCTCTCCGACTGGCGAAAAGGCAGTACCGCCGCCAGTAAACGCAAACCCAAACGGAGCTGATAAGTGAGGGCCTCCATGGACCTGCAAGACAACACCACCATCGAGGCCCTCCGCACCGCCGGAGCCACCACCGCCGAGCTGCGCAAGGCCACCCTGCTCACCAACGATGTCAAGCGGGCCATGATCGCGTTGAACGATGAGTCGACGCCCACAAACCGCAAAAACTACAGCGAGGCCGAAACCGCCCAGGCCGAATACGTCGGTGGCCTGGTCGCCCGCTACCTCGACACCTCCCCGGCCAAGGAGGAAGACGACCACTTCCCCCACAAGCTCGCCGCCTGGGAATATCTGCGCGACTCGGGCTGGAAGATCGGCCGCTCCCAGTTCTACGAGCACTGCAAACAGGGCCGGCTGCCGTTCAGGGAGGGCAAATACCTCCGCCGCGATGTCGACCGCTACGCGGCCATCCACTGCAAGTCATCCGAGACCGGCGAAAAGGTCAACGACACCCTCTCGCGCATGGCCGAGGAAAAGGCCACCACCGAGCTGGAGCGCGAAAAGGTCCGCCTCAAGCGCGAGCAGCACGAACTGGCCGTCCGCCTGGGCGAGGTCGTGCCCCGCGACGAGGTCGAGTTGATGATCATCGGCCGGGCCGTGGCCATGCTCTCACATCTCAAGGCCATGGTGCAGATGGGGGCAAACGACTGGATCGCCCTGGTCGAGGGCGACCAGCGACGATCCCGCGAATTGATCGACACCATCGTCGCCTCCATCGAGGAGCGGGTGGCCATTTTCGCGCGCGATATTGAATTCGAAGTCATCCTTGAAAAAAACAACCAGGAGGAAACCCATGTCCACGATGATTGAGAACATCGACGGCAATGCCGTCGTCCGCGTCATGCAGCGCCGCCTCGATCGCGCCCAGGCCTGCGCCGACACCTCGGCCCGCCTCTACGCCGAGCAGGTGGAACGCGCCAACCGCGCGACAGCCGATCTGATCCGTGCCCGCGAGGCGAACGCCGTCCTGCTGGCCAGGCTCTCCGCCCGGGATGGCTTCCCCGTCCTGCCGCTGTTGGTGCCGTGATGGGCAAGGGGACGGCGAGGATCGACAAGCCCAGGTGCTCCGCCGCCCTGGCCAAGATTGCCGCCGGGTCGACCTGCCCATTGACCAATGGCCGGCCACTGAAGATTTCCAGGTCCGCGTTCGAGGCGGCCTGCCGTGACCGAAGGGAAAAGGGGCTGCGATGGGGCTACAACAAGCGCGCGGCGGAAAACCGCACCGCCTACAACCGGTGCGAGACCTGCCAGGGCAAGCGGATACCCAAGGAGGTGCGATTTTACAGCGAGGCCGAGCTCAAGCGCCTGTCCTCGCCAACCGCGAGGCAACCCAAGTCCGCCGGTGGGACGGTGGCCGGGTTGTCGTTGGTCCAGCTACGGGAGCCGATAGAGGCCCCGAAGACAAACAATCAACCATGTATCGAGGAGCGAACAATGGCAAGAACAGGCATCTGCGAGAGTTGCAAGTCCAACAGGGCGTCGGGAAAAAACTACGATATGCTGATGTGCTCGGGGTGCTCGACCATCCACAGCAACGTGCGCAACAAGACCGCCATCGTGGCCGAGGCGATCAAGCGCACGGGGAAAACGGGCGAGATTCTCGAGTGCTTGGGGGTTCCGGCTGTCGCGGCGGTGCAGGTGGAGTCCGAGATGCTCGAAAAAATCGCCGACCTGCTCGGCTACGACCAGGGACAGGAGACCATCGACGGGGAAGAGCTGCTCGCCACCCTGGCGGCCAGGTTGACCCCCACCCCGGAGATCGACGACGACCAGCTCCGGGAGTTGATCTCGGCCCAGACCGCCTTGGATGAAATCTGCCGCGCCGTGGGGCTGGAGAACGGCGACGAACTGACCTACAAGATGATCGTGCTGGCGGTGGCCCAAACCGCCGCCGGGCTGGAGGCCGCTGAACGTTCCGGGGCCGTTGCCGTTGCCGATGGCGATTTGCTCACGCAAGCTGATATCCTGGTCCGGATCGGCAAGGCGGTCGACCATGCCGGGCCGGCGGCCGACCTGCCCGGCGAGATCGAGATCTTGGTGGGGGATCTGGCCGACCTGAAAGAGCGGTCAAAGGACCATGCATCGTGGTTGGACAAGGTGGCCACGCTGGTCGATGCGGCCACCTTTGCCCCGGACGACATCCTGGCGGCCGTGGCTCAATCCGAGGCCGTCATTGAGGATTTGATGTTGTTGACCGGTGGTTTGGCGTCAACGCCGTCAGGTCTCGCCATGCTGTTCCGGCTGCGGGGCGACGAGCTCCATCGCCTGGGTATCGACCTCCAGGGCAAGCAGGAGCAAATCGGCCTGCTCGCCGACCAGCTCTCCGAGGCCGAGCAGAAGCTGTTGGCCGACGAACAAATTTTTGCCCGCATCCGCGAGGTGATCGAGGGCGACGGCATCGCCCCCGGAGACTTGCCCACGGCCATCTCCGCCAAGCTCTTTGCGGGCTATCCCCTGCCATCGCCGCGCGCCGGCCACGGCGAGCGCCTCGATGCCCGTCTGCTTGGGCTGCTGCTCGATCATCCCGAGATCTGGCTGGAGCGGATCGCCGAGATCAGGGAGGCGGTGTGACCGATCCTGGAGAGGCCACTGGTCAGGTGGAGATTCTCAGCGCCGGACGCGGTCGTCCCATCGTGATCGATGCGGACGACCGGACGGCTTTATGTTCCCATCAATAGGCGGGCCGTGCCCGTCTCGACTTGCTGAAAAGGAGAAATATCATGTTGAATATTCGCAAACATATTGGAATGCTCGGGCTGAAAGTGGAAGACAAAGTGTCCGGATTCAAGGGCGTCGTGACCAGCGTGAGTTTCGACCTCTACGGGTGTGTCCAGGCTATCGTCCACCCTGGAATGACGGCTGACAACACGCTGGGGGAAACCCGCTGGTTTGATATTGGTCGATTGAAGGTGCTGGAATTCGAGCCGGTCATGGATGTTCCTGATTTTGAATATGGCGCGATCGCTGAGGGCAAAAAAGGCCCCGCGGAAAAGCCGAGTTTTTGCAAGGCATAATCGCGGTGCAGCCGCCAACGACAAGCTCACCGGGCCGCGACCGGTGACAACTGAATTTTGAGCCGGAGATTTCGCGGTCCGGTGGAGCGACCTTGTTATGCCTGAATTTATAAGTGTTTTTGACAAAAACCCTCTCTATGTCGGGTGGTATCCTGTGCTGATATGTTGGGAGGCGCATGAAGGATTTTTCCCTAATGCGGCTTTTTGGGATGGTAAAAAATTCACCACGGATTTACCTGTTTCGAACTTTGTCGATATCGTTTTTCCAACAAAGAATGAGGCTGAAAAATTTGCGGACGACAACGATCCGTGTTGGTAGAGCATAATCGCGGTGCTGACCGGCGCCGTGCGCCGATCAGGCAAACGAAGTTTGGATGATCGGTGTGCGGTGTCCGGTCGAGCACCTTGTTCCGGCGCAAGGCGACGGGGCAAGG
>RZYB01000099.1 GCA_009930495.1 Deltaproteobacteria bacterium | reverse complement strand
TGGAGGCAACCGGGCCATCTGGACCATCCAGACCCCTAGCTTTCCGTCCCAGCCTCGCGACTGGTTTGGCTTTGGCTCTTTGACTTTTTGAAGGCTTAGTCCCTGCCCATGACTGGGTCAAGGCGGGTAAAAATTTTCATACCTTTGTCACGCGATCACACCAAAGCATGAGCCTTGATGCGCATCCCGACACGCGACATGGCCGCATCAACAGTGAATTTCGAGAACCAAAAAGCCACGAAACGAGCCAGAACCGGCGTACCGAAACCTGCCCGCCAGAATTCTTTGCGCTGTTCTACTTTTTCATGTTCACATACTGCAATGGCAACTCAAAATCACTCTCGCGCAACACGGCGATAACCGCCTGTAAATCGTCAATCTGCTTGGCCGTAACCCGGACCTGTTCATCCTGGATAGCGGCCTGCACTTTCAATTTGCTGTCCTTGATCATCCTCACCAGTTTTCGGGCGGAATCCTTGTCGATCCCATCGTGCAGCTTGATCTCCTGTTTGAGCTGGCCCCGGCTGGTCTTTTCCGGTTCACCGAACTCCATGGACTTCGAATCAACCTTGCGCCGCACGAAATGCGAGACGAGCATGTCGCGAATGGCCCGAATCTTCATGTCGTCTCCCGTCACCAGGGAGATGACCTTGGTTTTGCGATTGAACTCTATCTCCGTGATCACCCCGCGAAAATCATAACGAGTTTCGGCTTCCTTGCGCACATTGTTGACGGCATTATCCACTTCCTGCAAATCCAGCTCGCTAACTATATCAAATGACGGCATGATATCCTCCTTAAAAGCAATCTCTTGCAGCGACATCTCAAAAAATGGCCCAAACGGGCGCACCCGTCAAGAGCCTGATCTTTATCTGCAGGCTCTCACCTGCAGGTCTATCCAAAGCATCCACGAAAATGCTCCACAGTGGCAAAAATATATCACTGAAAGCAAAAATTTTTTTTGAAATCAAATTTTCAAACAAAGTATTTGACATTTATGCGTCCAATATTAATATCTCATCTAACTCGTTTGGCATAGAAAATACATCGTACACAATATTTTATTCACGGAGAATGTATGGAAGACTATATGAAGCAGGCCCTTGAAATCGTCAAAGCGCAGGCCAGTGTCCGCACGATGACCGAAGAAGAAATAACCTCCATGTTACGCGCCCTGACCAGCGGAATTCAGGCCATGACAGAGGGCACTACTCCCACCGCTGACGTGGAGCCCGCCGTTGATCCCAAAAATGCCATCCGTGAAAAAAGCGTCATTTGCTGTGAATGCGGCAAGTCCTTCAAGGTGCTGACAAAACGCCACATAGCCTCGCATGGTATGACTGTCGAAGAATACAAAGAAAAATACGGCTATAAAAAAGGAACTTCCTTGGTGGCAAAATCCTTGGCCAGAGAACGACGAAAGACAATGCAAGGCATGAAGCTCTGGGAAAAACGCAAAAAGAACACCGAAGAATAAATCTCACCACCCTCCGCTTGGAGGGTTTTTTTTTGCGCGAGTCCGTGTGCCTGGCTTCTACTTATTCCCAAGCCAAGGCGTGCTCACAAGCCTGCATCCACATTTTTTTCAGTGACCGCGCCTGGAGTTGGCCTGCTCGCAGACCAAAAAATACGCGTCTCCAAATCCAAAAAAGCATGTAGTATCATTATTTATCTAATAATTTAAAACAAATATAGTATTAATTGTATTTTAAATGGATCGAGCCGCGAATTCGACTGCCTCCAAGCAACACCAGGGAAGATTACCTAAAATCCAGGAATTCCACCTAAAATGTCACCACGAAAAAACCAGGAAAAGGGGATCAATGCCTATCGACACTTTCCCGTCCCCTTCATAGATAATCTATCGCCCTTTCAGAGAGACGCTCCCGTGATGCGCCACGCCATCAAGCCATCTGGCTCCAGGCCGCCGCGCGGGTCGTCACACCATGCGGCGCAACCCAATTTTTAATGGAGATGAACATGTTTCAATGGCCCAAAAGTAATGATGTCCTCGGCACCACCAATCGTGGCAACCCGGCCGAATCTGGCCTGTGCACCTTGTGCCGCTCCGACTGCGCCGGCAAATGCGAAACCTGGATGTCCTGTCTGAAAGGACGACAGATGCTCTACCCGCGCGACTTCGGGTCGGTCACCGCCGGCAGCGCCAATACCTGCCACCTCGGCGTGAACTACAATTCCTTGCGTATTCAGGGCTATAACTTTGGCGCCCAGGGCGTGGCCGCCGGGCGGTCCACCAACCCGGATGACTGTCTGTTCACCAACGTCTCCCTGGAAACCGCCTTTGGAGCCAAGGAAAAAACCAAGGTGCGCATGCCACTCATGACCGGCGCCCTGGGCTCGACCTTTATCGCCGCCAAGTACTGGGATTCCTTCGCCACGGGCTGCGCCCTGATCGGTATCCCGATCGTGGTCGGTGAAAACGTGGTTGGAGTGGATCGGACTTCGACCATGTCGAATGGACGGATCGAAAAATCCCCGGAACTGGACCGCCGAATCGAAACCTACACCCGCTACGCCGACGACCATGGCGCGATCATTGTCCAGCTGAACGTCGAGGACGCGCGTAACGGCGTGGCCGAGTATGTCATCGGCAAATACGGCAACAAGGTTTGCATCGAGCTGAAATGGGGCCAAGGCGCCAAAAACATCGGCGGCGAAATCGAAGTCGAAAGTCTGGATTACGCCCTTTTCCTCAAAAAACGCGGCTATCTGGTCGACCCCGATCCGGAGCTGCCCGAAGTTCAAGAATCCTTCAAAGCCGGCGGCATCAAGGGCTTTGCCCGTCACAGCCGCCTGGGCTACACGGACCTGCCCTCCGTGAGCGCGGTGCACGAAAACTTCATGGACACCGTGGCCTATCTGCGAAAGCTTGGCTTCACCAAAATTTCGCTTAAAACCGGCTCCTACGGCATGGAAGCCCTGGCCATGGCCATCAAGTACGCCACCGAGGCCGAACTGGATCTGCTGACCATCGACGGTTCCGGCGGCGGCACGGGCATGAGCCCCTGGAACATGATGGAAACCTGGGGCGTGCCGTCCATCCTGCTCCACTCCAAGGCCATTGAATATGCCACCATCCTGGCTGCCCAGGGCAAAAAGGTGGTGGACATGTCCTTTGCCGGCGGCCTGGCCCGAGAGGACCACATCTTCAAGGCCCTGGCCCTTGGGGCGCCTTTCGTGAAGCTGATTTGCATGGGCCGCGCCCTGATGATTCCCGGATTCCTCGGCTCCAACATCGAAGGCGTCCTGCATCCGGAACGTCGTGAAAAAGTCTGCGGCAACTGGGACAGTCTCCCCAAGACGGTCAAGGACATCGGTGAAACTCCAGAGCAAATCTTTGCCGGCTACGAATCCCTGAAGGCCAAGATCGGCGCGGCGGAAATGAAAAACGTGCCGTATGGCGCCATCGCCGCCTGGACCTTGGCCGACAAACTCGGCGCGGGACTCCAGCAACTTCTGGCCGGAGCGCGCAAGTTCTCGATCACGGAGATCACCCGGGGCGACGTCGTCGCGGCCAACCGCGAGACCGCCCGGGAAACCGGCATCCGTTTCATTACCGACGTACAGGACGAAAGCGCCCGCAAAATCCTGTCCGCCTAAATTCCTTGACGCCAGGGGGGAGTGGGCCCCAGCTCCACCCCTGGCCCCTTTCTCCGTCCTGTGCTAGACACGCTCCGCCCAATGCACAGGAGAGACCATGCCCACATCCCAACACTTCGCTATCGCGTCCCCTGAGTCCCAAGAAAAATGGCGAGCCCTGGAAGCCCAGCGCCAGGACACCGAAAACGCCTTGCGCGAAAGGGTCAAGGAGCTCAACTGCCTCTACGGGATCACCCGCCTGGCCCAGGCCACGGACGAGCCCCTGGACGAAATCCTGACCGCCATCGCCAATCTTGTCCCAAAATCCTGGCAGTTCCCGGACATCGCGTGTGCTTCCATCCATGTTGGTGAAACGCGGCGCAACTCGGCCAATTTCCGTCCAACGCAATGGCGACAGACCAGCCCGATCACCATTCGGGGAACGGTTTGCGGGGAAATTGAAGTCTGCTACCTTGAAAATCGACCCGCGACCGATGAAGGCCCATTTCTGCGCGAGGAACGGAGTCTCATCGATGCCGTGGCCGACCTGATCGGACGCATTATCGACCAGCGCCAGACAGAAGACGAGATGCGCGCCTTGTCCCAGGAGCTGATCATGGCTCAGGAAAACGAACGCCAGCGCATCGCGCGCGAACTGCATGACCATGTCGCCCAGGACCTGACCCTTGCCAAGGCCGACTTGGAGCGGATCAGCGCCAATCTCCCCGCCGACGCTTCGTGGCGTGGTCAGATCGGCGGCGTTTCCTCCCGGCTGGGCACGGCCATCGGGGCCATCCGGGACCTAGCCTACGGACTGTTGCCTCCCGGCCTGACCGAACTCGGTCTGTTGGACACAATTCTGACCCATTGCGAAGAATTTTCCCTACGCCATGGCATCGTGGTCGATGTCTATGCCGATGGGCTTGACGGGGTTGAATTCGATTTTGACACGCAAATCAACATCTACCGCCTCATCCAAGAAGCCTTGAGCAATGTCCGCAAACACGCCAAAGCCAGCCGCGTGACCATCCGCCTGCTCGGCTCCTACCCCAACCTGCTGGTGCGCATCGAGGACGACGGCCAAGGCGCGGACCTGGAACGCTGTCACGCGGCAGCCGGTCGCAACAAGCACATGGGATTATGGAGCATGCGTGAACGGGTTCGACTCCTGGGCGGCAAACTGCGATTGCGATCCAAACCAGGACAGGGCATGCGCATTTTCGTGGAAACCCCCTTGCGCCGGAGTTCCCGTGGGCGAGCCTAAACGCGTGCTCCTCGTCGAAGATCACCCCCTGTACCGCGACGGCCTCAAGGTCCAACTGGCCGCGCGAACGGGCATCAGCGTGGTGGGGGAAGCCGGAACCTGTGTCGAAGGCTTGGCTCTGTTCCAAAAAACCGATCCTGATTTGACCATCATCGACATCAGTCTGCCCGATGGCAGCGGCATCGAACTGACCCGGCAACTTCGGTTGGAACGACCCGAGGCCGCCATTCTGATCCTGAGCATGCACACCAAGATAGATTTCATTACCGCCGCGTTCCAGGCTGGAGCCAGCGGATACATGTCCAAGGAATCGGGAGGCGAGGGGATCATGCACGCCCTGGACGCCATTTTAGGCGGAGGCCAATATCTGGACGGATCCCTTTCGCCATCCGTCCTGCGGCGCCTGAGCAGCATATCCGAGCGCAAGGCCAAAAGCGTGGACGCGTCCTATGGCTCGCTTTCCCTGCGCGAGCAACAGGTCATGCGGCTTTTGGCCGAAGGGCTGACGCCCGACGAAATCGCGACCAAGCTCTTTGTATCCCGCAAGACCGTGCTCAATCACCGCTACGCCATCATGACCAAGCTAGGCATCAAAAGCCCCATGGCATTTGTGCGTCACGCGGCGAAATTGGGCTTGATCGATATTGATGAATAACACGCCAAACCAAGCGAACACCACGACTTGATCGTGGCCAGAAAATTCCGGAACTCCGAACGGAGTTCCGGAACACAAAGGACGCCAGCTAGGCATCAAGCCGAAAACGATTCACCAGGGTTCCCAAATGACTTGCCAGGGCGGTCAGGTCATCGGCGCCACTACTGACTTGGCGACTGGCTCCAGCCATGTTTTCCGAAGTCGCATGGACTTCGGCGATATCATGGGCAATGGTCGAGGATACCGTGGCGCTTTCCGCGATCAAGCCATTCACCTCCTGGACACCGGCCGTTGCCTCGGCAATATTTTGAACAATTTCACGAGTTGCTAGGGCTTGTTCGGAAATAGCCTGGGCGATCCCGACAATTATTTCCTCAACATTGCCAATAACATTTGTAATACCCTCCACGACGTGCATGGCCGAGTCCGTGGCATCTTGGATGCCGTTCACCCGGTCACGAATGTGCTCCGTGGCGTCGGTGGTTTGGCGGGCCAATTCTTTAATCTCATTGGCAACAACGGCAAAACCGCGTCCAGCCTCTCCAGCGCGCGCGGCTTCGATGGTCGCGTTCAAGGCCAACAAATTGGTTTGCGAGGAAATCGCGGATATGGCTTCAGTAACCTTGCCAATATCCTGCGCCGCCGCCACCAGTTGATTCATGAGCGTACTCATCCCCTGGGCCTTGGCCGCGGCCTCCGCGCTGATGGTTCGGGCCTGCTCCGAATTGCCGGCGATATCACCAATGGTCGTGCTCATCTCCTCGGCGGCCGACGCCACCGACGTCAGATTGCCCGAGGTTTGTTCCATGCTCGCCGCCACCGAGGCGGTATTGGCGCTCATCTCCTCCGCGGCGGCCGACACCATTGACGAGCGGTCAGTGGTGTCTTGAGCGCCCTCGGAAACGCGACAGGCCACGGCCAACATCTGATCGGCGGAAGACGACAGGGACTCGGCCTTGTCACGAATTTCCTTGATCATATCCTGCAAATGCACCACAAATATATTGAAATTACGAGCCAACTCTCCCAATTCATCATTATTTTCAGGCAACCTGGCGGTCAGATCGCCATCACCTTCGGCGATGTCCTTGAGCAAGTTCACAACCAGCCGCACCCGGCGCAGGATATTGACGGAAAAAATCATAATCAATGCAATTGTCCCAAAAGACAGTACCCCCATAAAAATTCCGGACGCAACGAGCTCTGTATTCACCTCGTCCCGCAAGGTCTCGAGTTGAGCCCCCACAAACTGGCTCTCTTTGTCAATGATGGCGCGGATATCATCAATTTTGTGGCTCATGACCTCAAAGAACCGACTCCCGGAATACCCAAAACCGCCTTGGCTGGACTTAAGGAGTAACGCCGACAAAATTTCCTCGGTTTCCCGCCAGATTTCTGTTTCCGGAAAAGCCCGCAACATCCCCCGTGACTGTTCGTTAAGAACCAAAGCCGGAGAACGGAGATTAACATCGACCTCCGCCTTGAGCTGCGCTAATCGGGCGAACTGGTCCTGGGTCAACGGCTGATCCTGGGCCAACAAACTGGCGCCATTGGCGCGGACTTTCCCCGCGCTTTCCTTCGCAACTTCCAAAATAACAAGGGAGCCCAGCACTTTGCCCAATCCCTTGGCAGTCTTGGTGTTGGGAACGAGGCCCTCGACATGAAGCAAGGCCGCCACAACCGCCGTATACTCATTCAACGCCTTGTCCCTGAGGCTGGCATCCTGAACAGTGTAGGAAGACCGAATCCGAGGCAAAGACCGAAGACGTTCCAGACAGGCCAACCGTTCCTTCTCCGGAAGCGTTGAAAATTCCAATGCTTCTCGAAAAGCAGGCAAAGCCGCATCGGACCCCTCGCGTAAGGCTTGGAGCATCTTTTCGTCCGCGCCACCGCTCAAAAACAGAGCCGTGCCGCCGCGCTCTTTTTGCAGGCAATCGATGGCCCGCGAAGTGGCCTGAAACAGCGCGATATTGCGCTCCATTCCCAAAAATATGACCCGCTCCTGGTACTTTTCCAAAATGATCGAACCAGCCACGCCTAAAAATGCAAGTAATGGCACGACCCCGATCAGCACAATACGATGAAAAATCTTCACGCAGCCCCCTCGGTCAATGATTATGCGCATAAGTCAGTAAATAATTACTAATATCCAAAGAATCCATGAAGAACAAGACGCGATTTTAATCCGGATTCGCACCATTTTACGGCTTTACCGAGTCTGGAAATGATGGATACATGAAACACGTGACAGCTTATCCACCCGACCCTGATTGTTCCGCGCCAAACCAACGCGCCCGACACAAGGACAACCCATGCTTCGCTCTCTCGCCTTTTTGCTTCTGGTCTTCATCTTGGTTTCAGCGAATGGTTTTTTCGTGGCATCCGAATTTTCCCTGGTCGCCGTCCGGCGGTCCAGAATTGCAACCCTGGCTGAACAAGGAAGCCTGCGGGCCAAGCTTCTCCTGCGCCTCATCGACCATCTCAACGCGTACATCTCCGCCACCCAGCTGGGCATCACTCTGTCCTCCCTGGCCCTGGGCTGGATTGGCGAGCCAGCCATAGCCCAGCTCCTCGAGCCGTTGCTCGCGGGCTATATACCGGAGACAGTTCTGCATTCCATCTCCTTTGCCATCGCCTTCAGCCTGATCACCTTTCTGCATATCGTTCTCGGCGAACTCGCCCCTAAAACCATCGCACTGGAACGCGCCGAAAAAACAGCCCTGGCCGTGGCCCTGCCCTTGGAAATATTCTACCGCGTCTTCCAATGGCCCATCCGTCTCCTGGACTGGTCCGGAACCCGGACTGTCCGACTCCTAGGTTTTCCGGCCAGCGCCGGGCACGGCTCGGTCTACACGGAAGACGAACTGCGCTACCTGATCGACATCAGTCACAAAAGCGGTCAGCTTGAGGAAGATAAACGCAAGCTCATCAACCGCGTTTTCGACTTCGGTACAACCGAGGCTCGGGAAGCCATGATCCCCCGCTCGGGAATGGTGGCGTTGCCCTTGAATGCCAGCCTGGACCAGGTCCTGGATACCTTTCACAACCAAGGCTATTCCCGTCTGCCCGTTTATGGCGAGGATCTCGATGACATGCGTGGTATCCTCTACCGGCAGGACATGGAGCCATTCCTGGCCAAGGACCCAAGCATTGCCTTCGACATGGCCACCCTGCTCCATCCGCCCGTGTTCGTCCCCTCGGGGAAACGTCTGGGACCGCTGCTCAAGCAAATGCAGGGCACACGGGTCCACCTTATGTTTGTCATGGACGAATACGGTGGTCTGGAAGGCATGGTCACCCTGGAAGACGTGCTAGAAGAAATCGTTGGCGAGATCAACGACGAATACGACGAAGAAGTCCACTCCCAAATCATCCGCGATGGAGCGGATTATATCCTGGATGGGATGCTGGCAGTCCGCGATGCCAACCGCACCTTGAAATTGAAACTCCCCGAGGATGAAACATACACGACCATGGCGGGGCTTCTTTTGGCCGAAACAGGCCGGGTGCTGGAAGCCGGAGACCGCGTGGAGCTTCCGGCCGGGATTTTTACCGTGGAACGTGTCGAGCGCCGTCGCATCCAGCGCATTCGATTCACTCCGAAACAAATCACAGAATGACACGAGGTACAGCCATGCAACCCAAAATCATCGGCACGGTCCAATCCCACCTGGTCACACGCGACGAATGCCCCAAATATGGCCTCCAGACTCTCCCCCCGGTCTGGATTGAATTGAGCCCGCATTTTGAATCCGCCGCCACGGACTTGCAAATCGGCGATGCGATTTTGATAGTGACCTGGATGCATCAAGGCGACCAGAATGTCCTTCGGTGCCACCCCCGGGGTGACCGTGGCATCCCACCTCGCGGGGTGTTTTCGACCCGTTCGCCCGATCGGCCCACTCCCATAGGATTGCATCCGGTCCGAATCATCAAACGCGAGGGTCTGAAACTCCAAGTCCACCCCCTGGAGGTCATCAATGGCACTCCGGTCATCGACATCAAGCCGGACAATACCTCCAAACCAGATCATCCGGCGTTTCCCGCGCTCGTCAACCCCGAGACGGGACGGGCCATCCTGGAAGCAGGACGTGATGGATGGCTACGCGGCCTTTTTTCGGGATTCAACGGCAATATCAGCTCCCGTCAGGGAAACCGCGTTGTCATCACTGCCACGGGGAGCGCCAAGGGACACCTCTACCCCCAAGATCTAAGCGTCATCGATCTGGACTCCGGGCAACACCTCTCGACCACGCGGGCCTCCTCGGAATTGGCCGTGCATCTTGAGGTCTACCGCAACCAGCCCCGCGCCCAGGCGATTGTCCACACCCATCCCCCCAAACTCATTGGTTTATCACTGCGTAAAGACTCCTCGCTCCTGGATCTCCCCTTGTTCGAAGGTCAGGTATTCGCGAACAAACTCACCCGTGTTCCGTCATTTCCCCCAGGCACGGAAGAACTTGGCCGAATCGTTGGCACCGCCAGTAAAAATTTTCAGGCCGTGTTCATGGATAACCATGGGTTGGTCTGTTGGGGCGAAACCATGACTGAAGCGCTGGCCCTCTCGGAGGAACTGGAAAGCCTCGCGGGCATCGCCCTGGGCAGCTAAGCGGCTACGTCACGAATTGTTGAAAATTATAGCAAACACTAAAAAAGCCCCGCTTCTGCGCGAAGCGGGGCTTTTCTTAATTTTCAAGGATCAATTTACTGTGATTTTACTTTTTTCCTCACCATGAGGAGAGTTCATTGACGGGTACACCGTCCAGTTTGTGGGCACTTCCAT
>RZYB01000098.1 GCA_009930495.1 Deltaproteobacteria bacterium | reverse complement strand
ATCATATCATGTCACGACGCGCTCCAGTCCCAGTGAAAGGCGCCGGGTTGGTCGATGCGCTCGAAGCGGTGGGCGCCGAAGAAGTCGCGTTGGGCCTGGATCAGATTGGCGGGCAGACGGGCGGCGCGGTAGCTGTCGTAATAGGCCAGGGACGCGGCCAGGGTCGGAACCGGGATGCCGTGTCGCGCGGCCAGGGCCACGGTCTGGCGCAGGGCGGTCTGGCCGGTTTCGAGCCTTGGCCCGAAGGTTGGGGCCAAAAGCAGGTTGGGCAAATCGGCGGTGTCGAAGGCTTTGGCCAGATCGTTCAGAAAGGCGGCGCGGATGATGCAGCCCGCCCGCCAGACACGCGTGATTTGGGGCAGATCCAGACTCCAGGCCCAGGTGTCGCGGGCGGCCCGGAGCAGGGCGAAGCCCTGGGCGTAGGAAACGAGTTTGGCCGCGAACAGGGCCTGGCCGAGAGATTCGAAATCCGGTGGGGCGCATGGTTCCGTGGGGCCGGACAGAAGGGCGCTGGCTGTTTGGCGTTCGGTCGTCAGGGCCGAAAGCAGGCGCGCGTCCACGGCCGCGTTGATGGTCGGCGTGGCCACGCCCAGGTCCAGGGCGGTCTGGGTGGTCCAGCGGCCCGTGCCCTTGCTCCCGGCCTTGTCCAGGATCAGGTCCACGAGCGGCGTGTCCTTGTCCGTGGTTCGTAGAACAGTGGCCGTGATTTCGATCAGGAAGGATTGGAGCGGCCCGTGGTTCCAGGTTTCGAACGTGTCCGCGATGTCCGCCGCGCCAAGGCCGGCGCTTTGGCGCAGCAGATCGTAGATCTCGGCGATGAGCTGCATGTCCGCGTATTCGATGCCGTTGTGGACCATTTTCACGAAATGTCCGGCGCCATCCTCGCCCATGTAGGCCGTGCAGGGGCGGCCGTCGTCGGCCCTGGCGGCGATGGCTTTCAGCATGGGCGCGACCTGTTCCCAGGCCGGGCGCGGACCGCCGGGCATGATGCTTGGCCCGTGCAGGGCGCCCTGTTCGCCGCCGGAAACGCCCACGCCCAGAAAATGCAGGCCCTGGCGTGCCAAACGCTGCACGCGGCGGGCGGTATCCGCGAAATGGGAGTTGCCGCCGTCCATGACGATGTCCCCTGGTTCGAGCAGGGGCAGGAGCTCGTCCAACAGGTCATCCACGGCCTGTCCGGCCTTGACCATGAGAAAGATTTTGCGCGGCCGGGCCAGGGAGGCCGCCACGGATTTCAGATCGCGGGCGGCAAGGATGGCGTGGCCCCTGGCCGGTCCGGTCATGAAGTTTTCGGTCTTGGTCCAGGTGCGGTTATGGACCGTGACGCGCAGACCGTGGCGGGCCATGTTCAGGGCCAGGTTCTGACCCATGGCGGCCAGGCCGATCAGGGCGATGTCGTTGTCGTGCATGGCGGAGGTCCTGGTTGGGGTGAGGGACTCATGCCGCCGGGATACAGGCTTCCGGGGCTCGCCACAAGACAGGCGGCCGTGGGGCGTGTTTCGTCACTTTCGGACCGGCGCCGGGCGCTGGGTCATGAGGACCGAGGCCAGCACGGTCAGGGCCGCGACCAGTTGCACGAGGGTCATGGTTTCGCCCAGGAAAAAGAAGCCGCAGCCCACGGCGATGACCGGAATGAGATTGATGTGCGCGGCGGCCGTGGTCGCGTTCATGCGCGTGATGGACCAGTTGTACAGGGAAAACGCGCCCAGGGTCACGCCCGCGCCCAGAAAGAGGAGGGTCAGGATCAGGCGCTGGTCGAACATATCCCAGGACACGGACCCCAGGTGGACCGCTCCGGGCGAAAAGAAGACGCAACCCGTGACGACTTGCAGCACGGTCAGGCTCCACGGGCTGTAGCGTCTGCCCAGGGTACGGATGAGGAGCATGTTCGCGGCCGCGCAGGCCATGGCCAGAAGTTCCAGGGTGTTGCCCACGAGCGGGGCCGGGGCTTGATCCGTGGCCTGGCCGGAGAGACTGAGCACCGCGACTCCGGCCAGGGACAGGGCCAGTCCGGCGGCCGTGGCGAGGCGCATGGACTCCTTGAAGACCAGCCAGGCCCCAAAGCCGACCAGAAGCGGCACCGAGGCCGAGATGATTCCGGCCTGGGCCGAGGAGGTCAGACTCAGGGCCGAGGATTCCAGCCAGAAATAGAGGCAGGGCTGGAGCAGGACAGTGGGTACCAGGAGCTTCCAGTCGCCGGGACGGTAGCCGTCAAGGCGCACGGTGCGGATCAGGGGCAGGATGCAGATGAGGGCGATGACCATGCGCAGCCACATCACTGTCCAGGCCGGGAGCACGTCCAGGGCGGTGCGCATGGCCGAAAACGATCCGCCCCAGAGGATGACCGCGCCGAGCACGGCCAGGCGGGGGAAAAGCGGGGAAGATTCATGACGGGTGGAATCGGATTTCATGCGGCGTCTCCGTGCCGGAAGTCGGCGTGTCGGCGGTTGGCGTACTGGCCCGGCGTGGCGCCGGTGTAGAGCTTGAAGGTGTTGGTGAAATGCGCTTGGTCCGTGAAGCCCGTGGCCTGGGCCACCTCGGCCAGGGGCATGCCTTGACGGAGCAGGATGCGGGCTTGGTCCACGCGGAGCTGGGTGCGGAAGACATGGGGCGGAACCCCGGTCTGGCGTTTGAACTGACGCAGCAGATGGTACCGGCTCAGGCCCACGGCATCGGCCAGTTCCTGAAGGGTAAGCTTGCGTTCCAGGCCGGACGAGAGAATATCCTTGGCCCGGCGTACGGCCAGGGGCTGAAGACCATGATTGGCCTCAACCAGACCTCCATGGGCGCGGAGCACATCCCCCATGGCCCGGACCAGGGCTGATTCCCGCTCCAATTCTCCGCGGGGTTCGCTTTGGACGAGGACAAGGCGCTCCAAAACGGCGATCAGGTCCGGGCGGGTGCAGATGGTCGTCGTGAATTCCGGCCAGACAGACCGGCTCCGGGATGGTCCGTTTTTCTGGGCCTCGGGCAGATCGAGTGCCAGATCGCGCAGGGTGTCCGCGAGAATATGGATCATGGAGTAGGTGACGGCTGTTTTGCGGACCGGAACGCAGCAATGGATTTGCCCCGGATTGATCAGGCAGGCCTGGCCCGCGCGCAGGGTGCGTTCGTCCTGTCCCGGTCCCAGGCAGAGGCTCGCGCCCGCGTGCATGATCGTGATGGAGTACATCTCGTCATGGAAGTGGGCCGGAAAAACGTGGGCGCTGGCCTCGACCCGGCTGATTTCCAGACCGGGCCGGGTTCTCCAGAATGTGACCGAAGGTGCGTGCATGGGGTGGGTGATAGTTCCGGGGCCGCTGGTTTGTCTTGGAAAAAATTGCGCCGGCTTGAACCGGCGCGCTATGTTTCCAGGTCGAGATAGTTTTCGGGCGAAAATCGCGGTGAGCAGACGGCCAGAAACACGAGGTCCGCGCTGCCCGCATTGGTGATGCGTTGGCGGCATCCGGACGGAATGAGGACCACATCGCCCGGCCCGACCGGGCAGGCCGGCTGGTCCCCGACTTCGACCAGACCCCGGCCTTCGAGGATCAGATAGCGCTCTACCGTGCCCCGCAAGGCGTGCCAGGTCGTGGTCCGACCCGGTTCGACCCTGGCCCGGGCCAGGGACACGGCCGGATCGTCAGGGCCGTTGGACAGTTCGGTGATGAAACAGCCCTCAAGGAAGAAGTATTCCCTGGCCGGATCGTGCGGTAGAACGCGGGGTTGCATGGCTAACGCAGGATGAATCCGCGGACCTTGAGTTTTTTGGCCCAGGCGCCCCAGGGGCCGGTCATGAAGCTGGCCTCCATGGTATTCGGATAGAAGATGACCTTGGCATCCTTGTCCAGGTGGCATTTGCGGTCGTAGTTGGTGTGGCTGATGCGCAGGGTCCAGGTGCCGTCGCTGTTGCGGGTGGCGTCCTCGACATAGGCCGGATGGCCCGTGGGCATGCCCCGGCGTTTGTTCACGTCCAGGACCATGACCGATCCGGGTTTGGGCGTGGACGTGGTCGCCTTGTGCTTGCGCGCGCAGGCGAACCACTGCACCGGGCTGGTGTCACCCAGACGGCAGGTCATGATGCCGGTGCGGCAACGGGCGTAGATCAGGCTCTGGGGCTGGCAACGTGTGGTTATTGTCTTGGTTTTTTTGCCCTTTTTAACCTTGATTGTTTTGCCGGGCTGCAGCTTGAAGCAGGCCTCGCTGCTTTTGCCCTGATTGAGTGCCTCGCATTCGGCGCACGATTCGTCTTCGGCCGGCTGGACTGGCGCGGGCGTGACTTCGGGCCGTGGCAGGGGGGCCGGCTCTGGGGCGCGCTCCTGGGGCGCGGGCGGCATCGGTTCGGGCGCTTTTTTGGCGCAGGCCGAGACGGTCAGAATCAGGGCCAGGATTAGCAGGCGAAGGGTCAGGGTCATCGGATATCCTTGAAGGCTCGGCGCGGCGGCATTGGACAGCCAGGCGTCGCGGTTGGGAATGGTTGATGTTGATGTGGTGGCCGGGCTGCCTATTCCTCGATCCAGATCATGCCCACCTGGCGGCCGGTGATTTTGTCGCGGCGGTAGGAAAAGAACTGCTCCGACGAGGCCGTGCACAGGTCCAGGGAAAAGATATTGCGGCCCGGAATGCCCACGCCCATGAGTTGGTTGCGGGTCAGGGTCCAGAGGTCCACGCTTTTGGTTTCGGGGTTGTAGTAGGATCTGAACATGGGGTTCCACTCGTTCTCGAAGTTGACGAATTCGCTTTTGCCCGGTCCCAGGCTCGGACCGCGCACGGCCATGATCCGCGCTGGATCGACGCCGTAATAGGCGCAAAATTTGCGTACCCCGTCTCCAGGGAAGTTGCCGGCATTGCCCCTCCAGCCGCAGTGCAGGGCCGCGACGTGGCGGCCATCCATGTCGGCCAGCAGGATGGCCTGGCAGTCGGCCGTTTTCATGACCAGGGCATGGCCGGGGCGGGTGGTGCACAACCCGTCGCCCTCGATGGTCGGGCCGTCGAAAAAGTCCGTCTCCAGGTCCATGTACACGGCCTGTTCATGAACCTGACGCAGTTCCTGCCAAACCCGCACGCCAAGGCGCGTCCGCAGCTCCTCGCGGTTGGCGCGCACGGCTTCGGCGTCGTCGCCCACTTCCAGGGACAGGTTGCCCTGGGCAAAGGGGCCCTGGCTGATGCCGCCGCTGCGCATGCTGAAGACGCAGCGCACACGGTCCAGGCCGGGAAAGCGAAAATCCAGAAAGTCCACGCTCATGATTGGTTCTCCGTGAAGATGATGGTGTCCTGGGTGATGATGCACTGAACCGGCATGTCCCAGGGTTCGGCCGGGAGGCGCTCCGCGATTTGAAAATCATAGGCCAGGCCGACGCGCAGATGCGGGTGGGTCAGGCAGGTTAAAAAACGGTCATAGTAGCCGCCGCCGAAGCCGAGGCGAAAGCCGCGCCGGTCAAACGCCAGGGCCGGAACGAGGATAAGGTCCGGCTCGGGTTCGGTCACCAGCGGGGCCAGGCCGAGGATGGGCTCGGTCAGGCCAAACTGGCCCGGGCCCAGCTCGGCCGCGCTGTTCACGGCGTGGATATCCATGAAGCCGGGTTGGTTGTCGCGGCAGCGGGGCAGAAGGACCTGGACGCCGACGGTCCAGAAATGCTCCAGCAGGGGCCAGGTATCGACCTCGTTTTTGGTCGGCACGTAGAGCAGGACAGATCCGGCCAGCCGGGTTTCGGGCAGGTCCAGGAGGCGGGCCCGGATGCGGGCGCTGGCATCGCTCCTTTTGTCCCGGGTCAGATTGTGGCGTCTGGTCCGGAAAAGATTCCGAAGTTCCGCTTTGTTCGACTCTTGCATGCCTCTGGGTGCTCCTTTACCATGACAGGGAGGCAGGATTCCTAATCAACTTCCCCATGAGAGGCAAATGCAGGACATGGAACGTTTTTGGATCGCTTTTGGCGACATTCACGAGTCAATCGGTGGTGTCGCCCGTATTCCGGATTTGGAGCAGGCCAGCGCCGTGCTTGTGTCCGGAGATCTGACCAATTTCGGCGGCCGGGAAAGGGCGACGCGGGTGCTTGCGGCCATCGAGGCCCGCAATCCGCGTATTTTCGCCCAGATCGGCAATATGGACACCGCCGAGGCGGATGCCTTGTTGACGGAGCGCGGCCACAACGCCCATGGCCGGGTCACGGACCTGGGGCGCGGCGTGGGTCTGGCCGCTGTCGGCTACTCCACGCCGACCCCGTTCGGCACGCCGTCCGAGGTCGGTGAAGACCAGATCAGCCGATGGGTGCGTCAGGTTTTGGAGCAGGCCGCAGCCTTCGAGCATGTCATCCTCATGGTCCACACGCCGCCCCACGGCATGACCCTGGACCGGCTGGACTCGGGCGTAAGCGTGGGCAGCCCCGGCGTGCGCGCCCTGATCGAGGAATTTCAGCCCGCCATCGTCATCACCGGACATATCCACGAAGCCCATGGCCAGGACCGTCTGGGACGCTCGGAACTGTTCAATCCGGGGGCCTTCGCCGAGGGTGGTTTTGTCCGCGTCACGCACGACGCATCCGGCTTGCGCGGCCGTCTGGAGCGCATCCGATGAGCCTGCGTCTTGTGTCCTGGAACGTGAATGGCTTTCGGGCCGTGCTCGGCAAGGGGTTTCGGGAGTGGCTGGAGTCGGCCAGGCCCGACGTGCTCGGCCTGCAGGAGGTCAAGGCCGAGGAGCATCAGGTCGGCGCGGACCGGCATTTCGACGGCTATCGCTGTTATTGGAACGCGGCCCGGTCCAAGAAGGGCTATTCCGGCACGGCCTGCTACTCCCGCCTGGAGCCGGTGGGCGTGCACTACGGTCTGCCGGACCCGCGCTACCAGGGCGAGGGCCGGGTCATCCGGCTGGAATTCGAACATTTTCATTATTTCAATATCTATTTTCCCAATGGCCAGATGAGTCAGGACCGCCTGGATTTCAAGATGGGCTTTTACGACGCGTTTCTGGACCACGCCCAGGAACTGCGCCGCTTCAAACCCATCGTGGTCTGTGGGGATTTCAACACCGCCCACCGCGAAATTGATCTGAAAAACGCCAAGGCCAACGAAAACACCTCGGGCTTTTTGCCCATCGAACGGGCCTGGATCGACCGCTTCATCGCCCATGGCTATGTGGACACGTTTCGCCTGAAAAACGGTGATGTCGCCGACGCCTATTCGTGGTGGACCTACCGCTTCGGCGCGCGCTCCCGCAACGTGGGGTGGCGGATCGACTATTTCTTCGTGTCCGAGGAGCTGACGGGCGCGGTCCGTGACGCCTGGATCGCGGCCGATGTCCTGGGTTCGGATCACTGCCCGGTGGGCCTGGAGCTGGATCTGCCATGACGGACGACCTGCTCCGTCTGTCCAGGGAGGCGGGCCTTGCAGCCACCACCAGGAACGATATCCTTGAAGCGCTGCGTCGCGACCCGTTCGAGGACGTGCCGGCCGAAGTTTGGCAAGAATTCACGCGGGCGGCCGCGCTGCTATCGCTCTTGGATGAAGCGGCGGCGGACTCGGCGGAAGATGACCGGGAATAACACGGGCGGGAGCTTCTCTCGAAACGACAGCATCATTCACGGGAAGACGGCATGGAAGTGTCAGAACCGAACCACGGAATTTTTTATGCGCATCATGAACCTGAACAGCCAAGCGGGAAGGTCCCAGGTTGAAAAGTACCAGCGCGGCTTGTCCGGGCAGTTGGAGCTGTACCTCTTCGACATTCGCAAGTTCCAGGTCTGGGAAGCACCGCAATCGGTTCAACAGGGAGCCCCGTGGCTGGACGACCAAACCACCGAAAGCGCGGAGCAGGCACGGGAACTTCTCGACCAGGTCAAAACCCGCTTCGAGCGATGTATCGAGGAGGCGGCGCGGGCATGACAGGGAAGAAAAAGAAGGGCAAGGAGGTCTCCATCGTTCGTTCCTCGGCGGCGGAATATCTGACCTTTGTCGCCGCCAGTGGCTCGGGCGGCGTCGAGGCGGTCTATGCCGATGAAAGCATCTGGCTGACCCAGAGGATGATGGGCATGCTCTACGATGTGGAGACCCATACCATCAACTACCACCTGAAAAAAGTGTTCTCGGACAGTGAGTTGCAGGAAGATGCAGTTATTCGAAATTTTCGAATAACTGCCACCGATGGCAAAAGCTACAACACCAAACACTACAATCTGTCAGCCATCATCGCCGTTGGCTACAAGGTGAACTCCGAACGGGCCGTGCAATTCCGCAAGTGGGCCACCACTATCATCGATGAGTACACCATCAAGGCCTACGTGATGGACGATGAGCGGATCAAGAGCGGCGGCTCCATCCTGGTTGACCAGTATTTCGAAGAACAGTTGCAGCGCGTTCGTGAGATTCGCCTCTCCGAGCGCAAGTTCTATCAGAAGATCACAGATATTTATGCCACGGCCATTGACTATGACCTGACGGCCCAGGCCACCGAGCGCTTTTTTGCCACCGTGCAGAATAAGCTGCACTGGGCCATCCATGGGCAGACGGCGGCGGAGGTCATCGTTAACCGAGCCGACGCCAACAAACAGCACATGGGGTTGATCACCTGGAAAGACGCGCCGTCTGGGAAAATCCAGAAGTTCGACGTCAGCGTGGCCAAGAATTACCTGACCGAAGACGAAATGGCACAGCTCAGTCGGCTCGTTGCCGCCTATCTCGATGTTGCCGAGGATATGGCTCTGCGCAAGATTCCCATGACCATGCAGGATTGGGAAACCCGCCTGAACCGCTTCATCGCGGCCACCGACCGCGAGATTTTGCAGGACGCGGGCAAGGTGACCGCCGAAATCGCTAAGGCCCACGCCGAAAGCGAGTTTGAGAAATATCGCATCACCCAGGACCGTCTGTTTGAGAGCGACTTCGACCGCATGCTCAAACAGTTGCCCTTAAGCGGCCTCCCGGAGGAGGAACCATGAGCCTGACCAGCGAGGACGAACAGCTGCCAACGCATCATCCGTGAGGGGCGCTCGAAAGGGTGGTGGTGTTTTTCGCTAGTCAATCGCCCAACGACTATCAGCAGGATTTTTTCAACTTTCAGGAATTGCTTGAATTTGCATATATTTTTCAATGCGAGGGCGTTGCGTCTGGTTCAATGCAAAAAATTCTTGGGTGCAGCGGCAAGACGGCCAAGGGGCTCCAAGCAGAGATTTCCCGGCTTGAACCGTGGCAAGTTGTCAGTCGGAGCGGCGACAAGATCGAGGAATTCGTCAAGTTCACCGCCGAGGCGTTTTATTAGGAATTATTGAGCTTCACGCGGGCGGCCGCGCTGGTGGGAGAGGACACTGCCGGTGAATCGGCCTCGGATGACCGGGGAGAAGCGTTGGAGAACGGAATGGATTCGCGAAAAGGGATAATCAGTGGCGAGTAAACGAGATGAGATTCTGACGGCGGCCCAGGAGCTTTTCGCCGAGTACGGCTACGCGGGCACGACCATGCGCATGATCGCCGAAAAGGCGGGCGTGGCCTTTGGCCTGGTCGCGCATTATTTTGGCAACAAGGAAAACCTGTTTCTGGTGGCCGGGCACGAGATGATCGACGCCATGCTGGCCACCATCCGGGCGGACATCGCGGCGGCTGAAAATGGTTTGGAGGCCGTGGATATTTTTGTCACGTCCTACTTGAATTTTACCCAGACCCACCGCTCGACCTTTCCGACCCTGATCCGCTGTTCGCCGTTCAGCGACGACAACCCGCATTTGGACCGGCACAAGATTGCCTCGAAATTCGCGGAATTGATCCGGGAAATCGAAGTCAACCTGGAGCGGGGCATCCGTGACGGGTCCATCGCGCCCTTGCCGGTGCGCAACACTGCCCACATGGTTTACGCCGCCATTGTCGGCGCGGTGCGGACCGTGTTTCTGACACCCTTCGAGAATCAGGGCCTGTTCGAGGACGCCCGGCGCTTCATCTCGCGGAGCATCGCCGCCAGATAACCACGAAGGTATCTGGCGGCCGGGTGTGTCAGAAGTTGAAAACCTTGGCTTCGGCGGCCATGTCGATCAGGTGCGGGCCGCCATCCAGCTGCATGTTCGGAAAGAAGCTCGCTTCGTCCAGGTTTCGGTTTTTGGCGCAGGGCGTGCACACGCCGACCTCCACCTCGTTGTCCACCAGATAGGGCAGGTAATCGGCCGGACAGTCTCCGGTGATGGTCTTCTGGCTCAAATCCCGGGCTTTGTCGGCCCAGGCCACGCCACCGTCGATGAAAAACAGATTGACGTGATGCCCCTTGGTGTGGGCGATGCGGGCGAACTGAAAGCAGCGCGTGGCGGATTCGTTGTCGTCCTTGCTCAAAACAAATAAAAATTTTGCCATGATGTCCTCCCTGTCAGGTTTACGCCCCGCCTCCCTAAATGGAAGCATCCCGAAAAGCAATGACCCATGTGATTGAGCGGGAAAAATATCT
>RZYB01000097.1 GCA_009930495.1 Deltaproteobacteria bacterium | reverse complement strand
AGGACGCGGGCGCATTCGTCCAGGGCGTCGCGAAAGACCGGATAGGTCCGGTACACGTCCCGCCCCATGCCCGGATACTGGGAGCCCTGGCCGGTGAAAAGCAGGGCCAGCTTGTCCGGCGCGGCTCCGGCCTGGGCCGGAACAGCCGCGCGCAATTGCTCCGCGACCTCGGCCGGAGTCCGGCCCACGGCCGCGACGCGGCAGGAAAAATGGGCCCGCCGGCAGGCCGCGCTCCGGCACAAGGCGGCCAGCTCCAGGGGCGACATGGCGTCCACCCGCGCCGCCGTGGTCTGGGCCAGTTCGCGCAGGGCCTCGGGCGTCTTGGCCGACAGCGGCAGCAGAAAGGCCGACGGCGCGCTGTCCGGCTCGGCCGGTTTCGTGGCCGGGGCGGAGTATCCCTCGATGATGGCGTGGCCGTTCACGCCGGAAAAGCCGAAGGCGCTCAGGCCGGCCCGGCGCGGCCCCTCCCACGGCGTGAGCGCGGTCGGAGCGTCCAGCCCCCGTCCGCGCCAATCAAAGCGGGTGTTCGGCGTCTTGACGTGGATGTTGGCCGGAATGGCCGCATGCTCCATGCACAGCAGCACCTTGACCAGGGCGGCCAGGGCCGCGGCCGGTTCGAGATGGCCGATGTTGGCCTTGACCGAGCCCAGGCGCAGCACCGCGCCCGGTTCGGGGCGATAGGCCTCGGCCAGGGAATCCAGCTCGATGGCGTCGCCCAGGGCCGTGCCCGTGCCGTGGGCCTCGACATAGCTCACGTCGTGCGGTTCAAGCCCGGCGTCGGCCAGGGCCTGGGCGATGACCTTTTGCTGGGCCAGGCCGTTGGGCGAGGTCAGGCCGTTGCTTTTACCGTCCTGATTGATGGCCGTGCCGCGCACCAGGCCCAGGATGCGGTCGCCGTCGCGCTCGGCGTCGGACAGACGCTTGAGGAGCACGGTCACCCCGCCCTCTCCCCGGCCGTAACCGTCGGCGGAGTCGTCGAAGGTCTTGCTGCGGCCGTCGGGGCTGATGGCTCCGAGCTTGCTAAAGCAAATGTGCAGGTCCGGGGTCAGCATCAGTGTCACGCCGGCGACCACGGCCAGGTCCGATTCGCCCCGGCGCAGGCTCTGGCAGGCGCAGTGCAGGGCCACGATGCCGGAGGAGCAGGCCGTGTCCACGACGAAACACGGGCCCTCGAAGCCATAAAAATAGGACACGCGTCCGCACGCTCCGCTCAGGGTCGTGCCGGTCAGGGAATAGGCGTCGATGCGCTCGCGCAGGTAGGATTCGCGGTGGGCGTGGCTGTACTCGGTGTTGGTCATGGCCACGAATACCCCGGCCGCCCGGCCGCGCCAGGCAAGGGGGTCGATGCCGGCGTGCTCGAAGGCGCGCCAGCTCAGTTCCAGGAGCAGGCGCTGCTGCGGGTCGAGCTGCACGGCCTCGCGGGCCGAAATGTTGAAGAAAAAGGCGTCGAAGTCCTCGATGGGCGGGCTGGGCGGAGCGAGAAAGGCCGCCTCGCGGGTGTACATCTTGCCCGGAGCCTGCCGGTCCGGATCGAAGTACCGTTCCCGGTCCCAGCGCGCGGCCGGCACGGGAATCACGGCGTCGCGACCCTCGGCCAGAAATTTCCAATATCCTTCAAGATCGTCGATGCCGCCGGGCAGACGGCAGGCCGCGCCGACCACGGCCAGGGGTTCGTCGGCGCGCTCGCGCCGGACGCGGGTTTGGGTCGCGGACGCCGATCCGGCCAGAAGGCGCGCCAGATGTCCGACCAGACTGGCCACGTCCGGATGGTTGAACACGGCCGAGACAGGCACGGGCCGGCCCAGACGCCGCCCCAGAGCCGCGCACAGGCGCGCCGCCAGAAGCGAGGTCAGGCCCAGGGACTGGAAGGGCGCGTGGTCTGTAAACATCCGATCCGGCAGCAAGGCGGCCAGCTCCTCCATGATCCAGGCCTGCGCGACACGGCGGTGCTCATCGGCGTCACGGCCGGTCACAGCTCGCGCCCCGCCACGCGCGCCAGCCACGCCGGTTGCCGCGCCGGTCCATGAGTTCAAAATTTCCACGGCCTGGGCCAGGGTCGCGGCACTGTCCGCGTCCCGGCACATGACGCCGGTGCTTTCCACGCTCAGGCCCATGGCCGTGGCCGTTTCGGCCACCGAGGCCAGCAACACGGCGTGGGGAGAAATCTCGACCACGCGGCGCGCTCCCGCCGCCAGCGCCCGGCGCACGGCCGCCTCGAAGCGCACGGGTTCGCGCACGTGGCGGCGCCAGTAGGCGGCGTCGAAATCCGTGGCCGGGGCGAAATCCCCGCGCAGGCTGGAAAGCAGGGCCAGCCGGGGCGTCCGGGGCGCGACGCCGGTCAGGCCGGCCTTGAATCCGTCCAGATGCTCTTCCAGGGCGGCACTGTGAAAGGGCACGTCCACGGTCAGCATCCGGCAAAAGGTTCCAGCCGGGCAGGCGTCGATCACCGCGCGCAGGGCTGCCGGATCGCCGCTGCAGACCGTGCCGCGCGGCGAATTGACGGCCGCGATCTGCGCTCGGCCGGCCCAGGGTTCGAGCAAAATTTCGACCTCGGCGGAGGGCAGGCCGAGAAAGGCCATGGCCCCGCCGGCGGCCTGTCCCAAGAGCAGACTGTGCCGCCACGCGACCAGGGCCGCGTCCTCGGCCGAAAGCGCCCCGGCGGCCCAGGCCGCGGCCACTTCCCCGCCGCTGTGTCCAAGGACCATGTCCGGCGCGAACCCCTTGGCCTGCAAGGCCCGCCACAGGCCGAACTCCACGGCCAGCACGCAAGGATGGCCGATGCCGGCCGAAGCGATGTCCCTGGGCGCGCCCTGGAGCGCCTCTTCCACGGACCAGCCGGCCAGCCGGGTGAAGGGGGCGTCGAACTCACGCAGCCCGGCCGCGAACGCCCCGTTGGTCATCAATTCCCGTCCCATGCCCGACCACTGGGTGCCGATGCCGGAAAACACGGTCAAAATGCTCATGCGATGAACTCCAGATACTTGCGCGGTGAATTACGCCAGGATGCGCACATCGAGATACGAGGGAAAGCCAACCCGGCCGTCGCCCTGGTACTCCAGCAGGGACCATGCTCCGTCCCTGGCCACTTCCTCGAAGCCGGCGAATTTGTAGGTCACGTACATCATCCGGTTGCGGTCGGTCTCGACGAATTCCGCCTGCAACCGTTTGCCGGCCCGTCCCGCCTCGGCGATGACATGGTTGAGCATGACCGAGCCCACGCCCCGCGACATGACCCGGCAGGACATGAGCAAAAGCTTCAACCTCCAGGCCTCGGCGCCCTTCTCCACCAGGGCCAGACCGATCTTGCCGTATGGCCCGAATTTGTCCTCCAGGGAACTCATCAAAAGCCAGTGGTCCGGGGACAAACGCAGGGCGTCCAGCTCGTCGTGGCCAAAGGTCAGGCCCGTGGCGTTCAACTGATGGGTGCGCTCGGTCAGATCCACGGCCCGCTGCAGATCCCCGTCGGCCACGGGCGCGATGGTGAAGCGCATGTTCAGACTGGCCAGAAAGGCCTCGGTCGGGCCGCTGAAGTTTTCCTCGGCCTTGGCCCGGCTCTGGTCCGTCAGGTAGAGCTGACGGCGCATGGCCGAATCCTCGGTCACGAAACGCGGAATAAAGCGCGCCAGTTCCGGAACGGCCGTCAGCTCGGCCGCGTCCAGACGCAGCACCTCGGGCAGGGCCTGGCCCACTTCCTCGCGCTCGAAGGGCTGGTCGTCGATGAAGGCGAAGGTGTTGAGGCCGATGTTCAGCTTCTGGGCGATGGTCCGCAGGGACTCGCTCTTGGGGCCGAAATGGATCTGCGGATACAAAAAATAGTCCTCCAGGCCCAGCCGGGACAGATTGGCCATGGCGTGGTCGTGGTCGTTGCGACTGGCGATGGATTGCAGGATGCCCCGCTGGTCCAGGCTCTCGACGACCTCGCGCGCGCCGGGACGCAGGCGCTGGCCGCCGCCTTCCAGGAGCACGCCGTCCCACAGGGTCTCGTCCAAATCCCAGACCAGGCATTTGACGGTCTTACTCATGGCGCTTCCTCCGGGGAGCGCGGTGGCGCATGAAGGCGTGGTTGGAAATCATGAGCTGCTGCATCTGCGAGCTGCCCTCGATGATCTCGCAGATCTTCGCGTCGCGGTAATAGCGCATGAGCGGATAATCCGGCGAACAGCCATTGCCGCCGTGGATCTGCACCGCGTCGGACGCGGCGCGCAGGGCGGCGCGGGAACAGAAATACTTGGCCGTGGTGATGAGCATGATGGAATCGGGGGACATGGCGTCGCGCTCGCGCCCGGCGTGCAGGACCAATGCCCTGGCCGCTTCCAGGTCCGTGGCCATGTTGGCGATCATCTCCTGCACGAGCTGGTGCTTGCGCAGGGGTTGGCCGAACTGGGTCCGTTCCTTGGCGTAGAGCACGCTCGCCTCCAGGCAGGCTTCAAGGACGCCGACGCAGCCGCAGCCCACGGTGAAACGGCCATGGTCCAGGGCGTGGGAAGCGACAAAGGTGAAGCCGCCGCCCACGGGTCCGAGCAGGCTTGCGGCCGGCAGCACGCACTCGGCGAAATCGAGGCGGGCGATGCCGGCGGCGCGAAAACCAAGCAGATCCTTCATGGGCGTGATGGTCAGCCCCGGCGTGTCGGACGGGACCAGGAGCGCGACCACGCCCTCCTCGCCCAGGCGGGCCATGACCAGAAAGAGGTGGGCGTGGACCGAGCCGGAAATCCATTTCTTGGCCCCGCTCAGGATCAGACCGTTCCCCTGCCGCCGAACCTGGCACTGGATGCCGGCCGCGTCGCTGCCGAATCCGGGCTCGGTCAGGGCAAAGGCGGCCCGCACCCGGCCCGAAGCCAGCCGAGCCAGCCAGGCCTCGCGCTGCTCGGGCGCGCCCCAGCGCAGGATGGCCTGGGCGGCCATGTTGTGCACGGTGAACAGGCTCAAGAGCGACACGCTGCCGCGAGCCATCTCGGCGCAGAACCGGCACAGGGCCGCGCTGTCCAGCTCCAGACCGCCCACCTCACCCGGCAGACCGGCCCCGAACCAGCCCTCGGCCGCGAACTCGTCCAGAATTTCCGGCGGCAGGGCCTGGGCCTCTTCCCAGGCGTTGGCGTGGGCCAGGACGCGGGCATCGATCCAGGCCCGCATCTCCCGGCCGATTCCGCTCGCGTCAACGGTCATGGCCCTCTCCTTCCACCAGGGCGACGATGGCGTCGATGGACTGGAAATTGGACAGCTTCAGGTTTTCGCGGCTGATGGTCAGCTGGAACTCCTTTTCCACGAACATGACCAGCTGCATGGCGAACAGGGAATTGACGTAGCCCAGCTCGAACATGTTCTCGTCGTCGCCCAGTTCGTCGTCCTTGACGTATTTCAACACAAAATCCCGAATGCTTGCGCGGATATCCTGACTCATGGTTTTGTCCTTGGTCGTTTGAGGTGTTCGCGGTTCCGTGACCGAAAGATCAGGCGTACTCGTAAAATCCCTTGCCGCTTTTGCGCCCGAGCAGGCCGGCGTCGACCATCTTGCGCAGCAGCGGGCAGGGACGGAATTTGGGATCGTTGTAGCTTTCGTACAGACCTTCCAGAGACAGCAGGATGGTGTCCAGCCCGATCAAATCTCCGGTTTCCAACGGCCCCATGGCGTGGCCGAAGCAGGATTTAAAGATGCGGTCCACGTCCTCGGGTCGGGCGACGTTGTCCTGCACGGTCCAGATGGCCTCGTTGACCGTGAGCATGAGCACGCGGTTGGAAACGAAGCCCGGCATGTCACTGACGACCACGGCCCGCTTTTTCATCTGCTTGAGGAAGGCCTTGCCCACGGCCAGGGTGTCCTCGCTGGTGTGATGCCCCCGGATGACCTCGACCACGGGCTTGAGCGGCACCGGGTTCATGAAGTGCATGCCCAGGATCTTGTCCGGCCGTTTGGTCCATGAGCCGATCTTGGTAATGGAAATGACCGAGGTGTTGGCCGCGATGCGCGTATCCGGTCGGCAGATGGTGTCCAGCCGGTGATAGAGCGGCTCCTTCAGGGCCGCCTGCTCGGTGATGTTCTCGACCACGAAATCGGCCTCGGCCAAGCAGTTCATGTCCGTGGAAAAAAGGATGCGCGGCAGGCATTCATCGGCATTGACCGCTTCACGTCCGAAAAGACCGTGCATGCGCATGCCTTGCCGAATCTCCTCCCGCGCCGCGTCGAGCGCTTCCGCGTCCACGTCGACCAAAAGCACGTCCATGCCGTGCATGGCCAAGGCCTGACTCACGCCCCGGCCCATCACTCCGGCGCCGACAACGCCGATACGTTGAAACTCCATATTTCCTCCCGCGTTGCCCATGCCTGGGCGAACGCCACGGCGCGACCAGCCCCCATCGGCATGAAGCCAAGCGGGGATCGCGCCGGGTTGCTCTGTGTTTACCCGTCCTGACCGGAACGCGCCCCGGCCCCGGTTGCGACGGGACGGACGCGCCGCATGCTCATGACCACCTTGAAAAACCAGGGCACGAACAGCGGCGAGATGACCGTCGCCGCGATCATGCCGCCGATGATGCTGCTGCCGAGCACATGCCGGCTGCCCGATCCCGCGCCCGAGGACGTGACCAGGGGCACGCAGCCCAGTATGAAGGCCAGGGACGTCATCATGATCGGCCGGAACCGCAGCCGCGCCGATTCCAGGGCGGCCTCGGCCGGAGAGCGGCCCGCGGCCACCTCGACCGCGGCGAATTCGACGATGAGGATGGCGTTCTTGGCCGCCAGTCCGATCAGCGTGACCATGGCCACCTGGACATAGATGTCATTGGCGTACCCCACGACGAAAATGGTCGCCAGGGCTCCGAACAGGGCGAAGGGCACGGCCAGGACCACGGCCGTGGGCAAGGTCCAGCTTTCGTACTGCGCCGCCAGAATCAGGAAGACGAGCCCCAGGCCGAGGGCCAGCGCCCAATAGTTGGTGCCGCCGCCGGCCTTCTCCTGAAACGAGGACCCGCTCCAGGCCAGGGCGTAGCCTTCGGGCAGCTTGGCGCGGACCAGATCTTCCAGGGCGGCCATGGCCTGCGGGTTGCTGTAACCGGGCGCGGCCTGACCGGACAAACGGGCCGCCGGCACGCCGTTGAAGCGCGTCAGGGCGAAGGCGCCGCTGGTCGGCTTGACGCTGACGAGATTGGCCAGCGGGATCATGTCTCCGGCGCGGCTGCGCACGAAAATGGCGCCGAGGTCTTCGGGACCGGCGCGGAATACGGGCTCCGCCTGCAGATAGACCTTGAAGGCCCGGCCGTGCAGGGTGAAGTCGTTGATGTAGCTGCCGGACAGGGTCGCGCTCAAGGTCCGGTACACGTCGCCGACCTCGACGCCCATGAGCTTGGCCTTCTCGACGTCGAGATCGACAAAAATCTTGGGCGTGCCGAGACTAAGGGCGCTACCCACCCCGCGCAGCTCGGGCCGTTCGGCCGCGGCCGCGCTCAAGACGGCGGCCTGGGTGGCCATGTCCTCGATGGACGCGCCGCCGGTGTTCTGCAGAAAACCATCCAGCCCGCCGACCGTGCTCAAGCCGACGATGGGCGGCGGGTTGAAGGCCGCGAGCATGCCGTCGGTCACGCCGATCCCGAAGATCTTGCCGGCAATGGCCTGTGACGATTGCTCCGGGGCGGTCCGTTCGTCCCACGGCTTGAGCATGACAAAGGCCGCGCCCGCGTTGCCCACGGTTCCGGTCCCGCCGAGGAGGTCCGTGCCGGCGATGGTCAGGACCGAATCCACGGACGGATCGCGCAGCATGGTCGAGGACAAGGTGTCCAGCACGGCGTCCGTGCGCGGCATGGCCGCGCCTTCGGGCAGCATGGCCACGGCGATGACGTAGCCCTGGTCCTCGTCCGGGGCCAGTCCCTCGGGCACGCGCTGCAGCAGTGCCCACGTACCCCAGCCCAGGGCGCACATGGCCAGGACGGCCAATATGTTGGATTTGAGGATCAGGCGCACGCCGGCCAGATAGACGGCGTTCAGGGCGTCGAAGGCGGAATTAAAGGAACGCGCGAACCAGCCCTGGGGCCCGTGCTTGGCTTTCAGCAGCCAGGCGCACATGACCGGGGACAGGGTCAGGGCCACGATGCCCGAAATGGTCACGGACAAGGCGATGGTGATGCCGAACTGCCGGAACATCTCGCCGGTCATGCCGCCCATGAACGAGACCGGCACGAAAACCGCGCACAGCACGAGCACGATGGCGATGACCGGCCCGGTCACCTCGCGCATGGCCTTGGACGTCGCCTCGCGCGGGGAAAGGCCCTCATCGTGCATGATCCGCTCGACGTTTTCGAGGACCACGATGGCGTCGTCGACGACGATGCCGATGGCCAGGACCATGCCGAACAAGGTTAATGTATTGATGGAAAACCCGAGTAGGTGCATGCCCGCGAAGGTGCCGACGATGGCCACGGGCACGGCCACGCACGGAATAAGGGTGGCCCGTGGGTTCTGCAGGAAGACGAAGATGACCAGGGCCACCAGGACCATGGCCTCGAACAGGGTGCGGACCACCTCTTCGATGGAGATGCGCACGAAAGTCGTCACGTTGTACGGAATGGCGTGTTCCATGCCCGGCGGGAAGTCGCGGCTCAGCTCGTCCATGGTCGCCGCGATGCGCTCGGCGGTCTGCAGGGCGTTGGCGCCGGGCGTGAGCGAGATGCTGATGCCGGCCACGGGCTGACCGTTCAGCTTGCTGCGCACGCCGTAGTCGGCCGCGCCGAGCTCGACGCGGGCCACGTCGCGCAGGCGCATGATGCCCTTCTCGTCGTCGACGCGGATGATGATGTCCCCGAATTCCTCCGCCGTGGCCATGCGGCCCTGGGTGCTGACCAGCCATGTCGTCTTCAGGTCGTCCGGCGCGGGTTGCAGCCCCACCGTTCCGGCCGCGTACTGGGCGTTCTGCTCCTGGATGGCGCGGGCGATATCCTGCGGGGTCAGGGCGAAGGCGGCGAGCTTGGCCGGATCGAACCAGACGCGCATGGAATATTCTTCGGAAATGAGCGATCCGGCCGCGGCCACCCCGGGCACGCGCTTCAGGCGGTCGATGACGTTCAGGGCGGCGTAGTTGTTCAGGAACAGGCTGTCGTAACGCCCGTCGGGGCTGGACAGGGTGATGATCAGCAAAAATGAACCCGAGCCCGAGGTCACGCTGACGCCGAGACGCCGGACCTCGTCGGGCAGGCTGGCCGTGACGCCCTGGACGAGGTTGCCGACCCGGCTGCTGGCCACCTCCGGATCTGTGCCCAGGGCGAAGGTCGCGGTCATGGACATGACGCCGTTGGCCGAGCACGTGGACTGCAGATACAAAAGATCCTTGGCCCCATTCACGGCCTGTTCCAGGGGCGCGGCCACGACCTGGGCGATGACCTCGGGGCTGGCGCCGGGATAGATGGCCGTGACCGAGACGGCCGGGGGAACCAGATCGGGGTACTGGGCCACGGGCAGGCGTTGCAGGGCCAGGACCCCCATGATGACGATGACCAATGAAATGACCATGGCCAGGACCGGGCGGCGCAGAAAGAACACATCGCGCATGCCCTAGCCCTCTTTCCGGGCTTCGCCGGCAGGCTGTTCCCCCGCGCCGGCTTCGCGGGGCGCGACCTTCATGCCCGGCCCGACCTTGCTCACGCCCTCGACCACGATCCGCTCGTCGCCACGCAGACCGGAAGCCACGAGAACGGAGCGCCCGACGCGGGCCAAGACCTCGATGGGCTGAAACGAGACAATGTCATCGTCGGACAGAACAACGACCGCCGCGCCGTCCCGGCTTTGGAGCACGGCATGATCGGGCACGGCAATGGCGTCCGTGAAGGTCAGAATGTCGAGGGTGACGCGGACGACCTGTCCCGGCAACAGCGCCTTGTCCGGATTGGGAAAACGCGCCTTGGCAAGCATGCAGCCGGTTTCGCGGCTGATGACCGGATTGCCGAAGACCATGGTCCCGGCGTGGGGATAGGTCTGCCCGGCGTCGATGGACAGCGTGGCCGCGATGGTTTTGTCCATGACCGCGCGGCCGCTGGCCAGATGGCTCTGGATGCGCCGGACCTGGGTGTCGGACACCGGGAAGACGACCTGGACCGTGTCGACGTCGTGGATGGTGGTCAGCAGGCTGTCGGGCGCGCCGGGGCTGATCAGGCTGCCTTCGTTTTGCAGGGCCATGCTCGCAAACCCGGTGATGGGCGCCTTGACCTTGGTCAATTCCAGATCGATGCGCGCCGCGCGCAAGGCTGCCTCGGCCTCGGCCAGTCCGGCCTTGGCCGATTCGAACTCCGTCCGCGCCAGATCCCGGTCCCGCTCGCTGATGGACTTGCGCGCGGCCAGCGGCTCCGCCCGGTCCAAATCGCGCTTGGCGTTGGCCAGCCGGGCGCGGATGCTGGTCACGCGGCCGACCGCCTGATCGACCACGGCCTGATAGGGCGCGGGAT
>RZYB01000096.1 GCA_009930495.1 Deltaproteobacteria bacterium | reverse complement strand
GTCTAAAAATCTTAAATATGTGAACAAAGTGGAGAAATCAAGAAAAATCTTGGCAGAACGAGAGCTTCCGCATCGACAAAATCAATCGCGTTGAACATCCGTGATGCATTGTGTATTTTTTGCGTATCGGGGGGTACAAGGTATCCTTCGTCATGGCTGGCGGGGTCGATAACAATGGGATGAATTCATGGAAGCGGTTCAATCGATTTTTGGTCCGAGCCCCAACGCGCTCGAGAACTCCATTTTTGACTACGCCTCGAATGGAGGAAAGTTCGTGGTTTTGACCACGGACACGAGCTTCGTGAGTCTTCTTAAAAATACATTGCATCATGACCTTGGGCTGCCACGGGCCTGTTTCGCGCATGCGAACTCGTTCACGGAGATGATCGCCGTGCTCGATAGGGAACCCAAGGACAAAATTTTGGTTTGCATGGATCGGATTATCCCTGGGATGACATCATCCCAGGCTATTGAAAAAATTTTGAGCCTAAACCCCGAAGCAGGCATTATCATCCTGACTCGGGAAGTGGATCAACACACTCTCGCGCTGTTGGTGGAACAGGGGGCGCATAATGTCATCGTCAAGCCCATCTCCATCGCCTCCCTCATCGAAAAATTGGCTTTCACCATCGCCCCCCAGGGGCGATTCGGTAAGCTCATCGACAAGGGGAAAAATTTTCTCGCCAGCGCGAGTTGGGGAGAAGCCTTGATCGTGGCCGAGGAGATCCTGAATCTCAAGCCTGACAGCGCGGCTGGATATATGATCAAGGGCGATGCCTATCGGGGGCTCAACATGATGGCCAAGGCCGAGGACATGTACAAGCGGGCCGTGCGCGGCGCCGAGCTGTATCTTGCCCCGTTGAAGCGCTTGGTGGAGCTGTATGAACAATCCGGTGATCCCGGTAATCAGCTTAAATATCTTTATAAATTAAATGAAATCAGTCCATTGAACACCCAGCGCGTCGTTCGTATCGGCGAATTGGAAATGATCGAGGGCAATGCGCCCGACGCGGAGACGATGTTCGAGCGGGCCATGAACTTGGCCCGGCGCGAGGCCGCCGAGATCATGGCCAGCCTGTCGGCCCGGATCGCCAATATTTGCGCGGATCGGGACTCGGATATGGCCGCGAAATATTCAAAAAAATCCCTGGATTTACGCGGGGAATCATTTTCCCTGGCCGACATCGCCACGGTCAATATCCTGGGCATTACCCTGCGCAAACAAGGAAAGTGGGAGGAGGCCATCCGGGAATACAGCCGGGTTCTGGCCGTGCTTCCGGACCATGCCGGTCTGATGTACAATATCGCCCTGGCTTACAGCGAGGGCGGTCATTCGGCCAAGGCTCTTCAGATCATCCGCCGGGCCTTGGAGCTTGATCCGGCGCTGCCGGCTTCGGGCAAGAACATCGCTTTCAATATTGGCATGGTTTTTCAGAAGGGTGGGCAGAACGGCTCGGAATTTTTTAAGAAGGCCTATGAGCAGGATCCCAACGACGCCGTGATCTGGGAAGCGTGGAAACGTTCGCATGACCCGGTGCAACCCCCGGGCAGCCTTTGACCCGATCCCGGCTCACCAGATAGTTTCGGACTTCAACCGCCAGGGCGGGTATTTACCCTGGTAATTCATAAGGACACCACATGGCCACACATTCCCTTGCCGGACAGCCCGTGCCGGAATCCCTGCGTATCAATGTTCCCAGGCTTGTTTCCTGCTATTACACGGACGCTCCGGATCCAGGCGTGCCCGAGCACGCCGTGTCTTTTGGCACGTCCGGGCATCGCGGCTCGGCCTTCAAGACATCCTTCAACGAGGCGCACATCCTGGCCATCACCCAGGCCGTGTGCGACTACCGGCGCGAGCGGTCCATCACCGGACCGTTGTTTATCGGCATGGATTCCCATGCCCTGTCCGAGCCGGCCATGCGCACGGCCATGGAAGTGCTGGCCGCCAACGGCGTGACCTGCCGTTTTCAGCAAGGCTTTGGCTTCACGCCGACTCCGGTCATTTCCCACGCTATCTTGGTTTACAACCAGGGGCGCTCCTCGGGACTGGCAGATGGCATTGTCGTCACTCCTTCGCATAATCCTCCCGAGGACGGCGGCATCAAATATAATCCGCCCCACGGCGGCCCGGCCGAAACCTCGGTCACGGCCCTGATCGAGGAAAATGCCAACGCCCTGTTGCGCGTGCCCCAATCCATCGCGCGCATGCCCCTGGAGCGGGCCATGCGCCAGGGTTTGTGTCTGGAACATGACTATATCACGCCTTATGTCGAGGATCTGGGCCAGGCCATCGACATGGAGGCCATCGCCCGCTCCGGCATCCGCATCGGCGTCGATCCCCTGGGCGGGGCGGGGTTGGCCTATTGGGAGCCCATCGCCAGGAGGTATGGTCTGGACATCCAGGTGGTCAGCACCGTGGCGGACCCGACGTTCATGTTCATGAGCCTGGACAAGGACGGCAAGATCCGCATGGACTGTTCCTCGGCTTCGGCCATGGCCAAGCTCATCGCTTTGAAGGATTCCTTCTCCGTGGCCTTCGCCAACGATCCGGACGCGGATCGACATGGTATCGTCACGGCCAAGCATGGCCTCATGAATCCCAACCATTATTTGTCCGTGGCCATCGATTATCTGCTGGCCCACCGCCCGGGCTGGAATCCGGACTCCCAGGTGGGCAAGACCCTGGTCACCAGCTCCATGGTTGATCGGGTGGTGGCGGCCCACGGACGACGGGTACGGGAGGTGCCGGTTGGCTTTAAGTGGTTCGTGGATGGGTTGCTTGACGGAAGCTGTTGTTTTGGCGGGGAGGAGAGCGCCGGCGCTTCGTTTCTGCGTCTGAACGGAAAGGTCTGGAGCACGGACAAGGACGGACTCCTGCTCAATCTTTTGGCCGCGGAAATCACGGCCGTGACGGGCATGGACTTGGGGGACCTGTATTTGGACTTGACGCGGCGTTTTGGCGCGCCCCTGTATGAGCGGCTTCAGGCCCCGGCGGATATGCGCCAAAAGAAACTGTTGTCGAGCCTTGGCGCGGAACGGGTTACGTCGAAAGAGCTGGCCGGGGAGCCCATTGTGGCCACGATCACCCATGCCCCAGGTAATGGGGCGCCCATTGGCGGCCTCAAGGTGGTCACCGAAAACGGCTGGTTCGCGGCCAGACCTTCGGGCACCGAGGATATGTACAAAATCTATGTGGAGAGCTTCCGGGGGCGCGAGCACCTGGAGCGGATCAAGGTCGAGGCCCAGGCCATGGTGGACGCCGTTTTGGCCCAGGCCTGAACGCCGTCCGCGTCGACCCAAACAAAAAGCCCGCTGTCCAGTGTTGGAGGCGGGCTTTTTTGACGGCCAGGAGATCGGGCTAGAGCTGTTTTTTGGCCCGTTCCCGGCGCAGCCAGTCGTACCACGCGGTCATGCCCTCGCCTGTGGTGGCGGAGACCGGGAAGATCGCGATGTCCTGGTTCACGGAGCGGGCAAAGGCGCAGGCCCGGTCCACGTTGAAATTAACATAGGGCAGGAGGTCGATTTTGTTCAGGATCATGACCTTGGATTCGGCGAAGATGAATGGATATTTTTCCGGTTTGTCATCGCCCTCGGTCACGCTCAGGATGGTCACCTTGAAGTCCTCGCCAACACTGAATTCAGCCGGACAGACCAGGTTGCCGACGTTTTCCACGACCAGGATGTCCGTTCCATCCAGACCCAGCTGGGCGCAGGCGTCGCGGACCATGGAGCTGTCCAGGTGACAGCCGCCCTTGGTGTTGATCTGCACGGCTCGGGCTCCGGTGGCGGCGACGCGGCGGGCGTCGTTTTCGGTCTGACAGTCACCCTCGATGACGGCCATGGAAAATTCGCTTTTCAGGTCGGTCAGGGTGCGTTCGAGCAGGCTTGTCTTGCCGGAACCCGGCGAGCTCATCAGGTTGAGGGCCAGAATGCCCTTGGTCGTGAACTGGGCGTTCAGATCGGCGGCCACGCTGTCGTTGGCCTCGAGAATATTGCGTACCACGTCGACTTTCATGTGTTCCTCCAGATTATTCGGCTTCGATATGATCGATATACAGTTCCCGCCCCGAGATGATCTCGTGTCCAAGCTCCGTGGCGCATCGTGGGCAGGGCATGAGGATGTGTTCTTCCTGGGTGGGGCTGAATTCCATGCCGCATTGTCGGCAACGGACCACCATGGGCTTGAGTTCCATGGAAAAGGCGGCTCCCGCCAGCGGAGTGTTGATGGTCAGGATTTCGAAGGCGGTTTCCAGGGCCTCGGGCACGATGGCCGAAATCTGTCCGTGGACAACCTTGACGGACAGAAGTTTGGTCAGGCCGTGCTTGGCCATTTCCTCGGTGATGATTTTGATCAGGCTTTCGGCGACGGAGAGTTCGTGCATGGAGGCTCCCAGGTTGATGCTTAGGATTTGCGTTCGGATGCGTATGCCGTGTCCAGGGCATTGTCCAGGGCGATCCGCTTCCGATGCAGTGTCCCTCCATGCAGGGTGTAGCGGTGCATTTCCCAGTCTTGATGGTTGATGACGTCGATGACGCCTCGCGCGTTGGGGCCAAGAATGGCCATCAGGCCTTTTAGATCGTTGTCCACGTCCAGGAAATGCCCCTCGTGCACGAAATCGAGCACGGCTGTTTCGGGGATTTCACATTCATACCCGTGAAGAAACATGGAGCAGGCCCGAAGCTCGGTGTCATCCAAGGCGGCCAGATGTCCGTATACGCAAAAATCGCGGGGCATAAGGGTATCCTTGTGTCAATCGGGAAGCACGAAGCAGGTGTAGCCTTCGTGCGCGAGGAGGGAAATCAGGTATTCGTCCGCGAAACGCCTGTCCAGGAGGATGGTTTTGCCCGAGGGCGGTCCCACGATCCAGGCCGGAACCTGCAGGGCGATGCGGCGGTCCGCGCCTCCGGACCATGCGAGGTTGGCGAAGCCTTGATGCAGCTGGTCTCTGGATTTGAGCAGGCGGAGCAGGCCGTCAAGATCCTCGGGCAAGGATGGCCCAAAGAATTCCTGGGGATTGTCCGGATCTAGGGCGCGGATCAACTCCCGGTGTTCGGCCACGGGGATGTAGACGGATTGTCGCGGTTGCGTCGGAAGCCGGGTCACTTCATTGAATTGGTCCGTTTCGATGACCTTGACCCCCATGTCCCGTAGCACTTCGGGCAGGCCCTGGGGCAGGGCGCGATCGTCCTGGGCTTGTCGTCCCCAAAGAGCGTGGACCATTTTTTGTCCGCGGTGTTGGATGATGACCGTGTGCGGCATTTTGATGGTCAGCCCCAATCCGTTGCGAGACAGGGATAGATCTTGCCCCGGATTCCAGAGGCGGATTTTTTCGGGAAATTTTTTGGTCAAGGTCTTGATGATGTCGGGAAGAGACCAGTCTGGCGCGACGGAGCAGACATGCATGCCGAGTCGGTTGGCCTTGGCGATCCATTCGGAGTTTTTGGGGATCGGGCAAAGAATGACCTTTTCGCCCCAGGGCGTGGTCATCAGCGGGGTTTCCTCGAGTTTGACTTGGAGCCAGCCGCCATCGGGCAGGGGGTAGAGTTCTTCGTCGCCGGGAGCGAAAGCGAACCGCATTTCCTTGAAAATGCCACGCACATAGGGCAACCCCGTGGTTGGCTGGCGTGTTTCGGTCGGAATTGTGTTTGTGTCGCCGGCCCCCGACGCCGGGGCCTGGCCGCCCATGGACGCCAGGGGTGACGGGTTTGTCAGCAGGGGCGTGATGCTGGCGAGTTGGGCCAGCATCGACGTGTCCCAGGCCGTGCCTGGCCCATTCAAGCTGTCAAAAGCATTCTTGGAGGTGGCGTTGCCGGGAAAATTCGCAGAAAAAAAGGATTCCGGTGTTGCGTTTGATGCATTTCCGGAGAGTCCGATATCTGCTGGATTGGGAAGCGGGAGGAAAATATTTTGTCCTTCCCGAAGATTGTTTATGTCGGGTACGTCTGGATTGAGTTGTTGAAAAAGCGACATGTATTTGCTGAAAACCAACTGTCTCGGAATTCCCTGTTGCTGCATGATGCTGATGACCGTGTCTCCGGAGCGAACAACGTATGGCTTTTGAATGCGTGAGCTGGTTTCGGATTTTTCCTGTTTCGGCTTTTTTTCTGTTTTTGTTTTTTTCAGGGCTTGTGGTTTGGGGATGTATAGTTTTTGTCCGGGAAGCAATCTGTCCAGGTTCTGGATGTGCGGGTTGCTTTGCTGGATAGCCGGGAGAAGACGGTGGATTTCCTCGTTGGAATAGCCGTTCTTCGTCAGGATGTTGAAGAGCCAGTCGCCATCCTTGACGGTGTATTTTTTGGTTTGAAGAGGATTGGCGGTGGTATCCTTTTCAAAAAAAAGACGCAGCGTTTTTTCCGAAAATCCAGGGGTGGCCAGACTTGTCAGAATGCACGGCACGAGAATACAAAGGAAAAAACGTCTCATTTTGGTGTGTCGAGGTTGCTATGGCGCGTGGACTTCTGGATTTCCCACAATGGAGTCAAGCGGGTAGCATAAAGTCATCTGACTGTCACCGCCGATGGTATCGGTAATCCGTGGCGCGCGGCGCCGGAGGGTAGCATCATGTACGTAGGGCTTGTCATGCACAAGCACATTCCCACCATCACCTCGGATACAATGATTTTGAAAGCCGACCGGATGATGGAGGAGAACCGTTTGTGGATTTTGCTTGTCGTGGAAGGCGGGGCCCTCAAGGGCTACGTCGCCAAGGAGGATGTGCGGGCCGCCTTGCCGTCGTCGGCCACGACGTTCAGCCGGCATGAGCTGAACTATTTGCTGTCGAAAGTGACGGTCAAGGATTTGGTGCGCACGAATATCCCAACCGTGACTCCGGACACGGATATCGAGGTCGCGGCCCAGATCATGAACGATCGGGATTTGGCGGGCCTGCCCGTGGTCGATGCCAGCGGGCAATTGAAAGGGTACGTCAGCCGGGGGGCGATGCTGGCGGTTTTGGTCGAGGAAATGGGGCTGGCCCTGGGCGGGCATCGCCTAGTCATCGAGACCGAAGACCGCAAGGGGCTCATGGCCGAGGTTTCCCAGATTCTTTTCGCCATGGGCGTGAACATTTTGTCCACGTCGATTTTTTTCCGCGAAAATAAACGGTTGCTGGTCTTCCGCATCGCGACGGACGATATCGAGGCGGTCCGTCGGACGGTGCGCGACAAAGGCTTCAAGCTTGTAGGTCCTGAATTCTTCGCGCACGAGTGGCAGTGATTCCAATAAGCCCCGGCCCTTGACGCATTGTTGGCTTATTTGGTCATTCTCCCCAGGATAAAGGAGATGATCGCCGTGGCCACAAGCAGCCCCACGACGTATTCCGTGTCGAGGGCGGTTTGAAGGGCGGTGACTATTTCGCTGAACGTGTCCTTGATGGGATAGCTTTCTTGCATGTGTGCTCCTTGCCGAACAAAGCCCGTGGGAATCCACGGGCTTTGTTTCGAGGTCTGGCTTTATGGCCGGTTGGGGCTCAGCTGATGGGGTTGATGGCGTCGCGGACCCAGAATTCCAGCCCGTATTTTTCGTTGAGTTCCTGGCGGAGTTCGTTGAGCGCCGATTTGTCCATGTCCATGATCCGGATGAACACTTTGCGGAATCCGGATTCGACCTGGTCGTAGGATGTCAGCACCGAGATGACCCGTGCCTTGTGCCGCCGCAAGCAATCCAGCACTTCCTTGAGGCTGCCCCGTTCGTCGGGCAGGGTGAAGCCGATCTGCACTCCACCGTGGTAAACGCCGGTGATGCTCAGCAAGACCCGGTAAACCTCATTCTGGGTCATGATGCCGACCAACTCGTTGCGATCATTCAGCACGGGCAGGCCGGACAGTTTTTTGTCATGCATGATGGCCGCGCACTTGACCACTGTGTCCGTGTCCCGGATGGTCATGGGATTTGGGGTCATGATGTTTTTGACCTTGATCTCGGACAGCAGATAGTAGAGCTCGTGGACGTCCAGGGTCGTGGCCTTGGACGGAGAGGCTTCCTTGATATCCCGGTCCGAAATAATTCCGACCACGTTTCCCTTGGCGTCAATGACGGGGAGGCGGCGAATACCTTTTTCTTTCATCAGCTTGGCCGCGCGCATCATGGAGGCTTCCGGGTCGATGGTGATGACGTCCGTGGTCATCCAATCCTTGATGATCATATCAGTTCTCCTTGGGGGCGGGCAGGCCGCCCGCGATGAACGAAAACATCGCGTCCATTGCGCGACGTGTGTATAGCCGTGGGCAAGCCTATAGTATTCTTTTCATATTCAGTCAAAGCCTGGATAAAATCCAGAATCCTCATGACACATGGTACAAGTCCGGACGTCTGTGGTCCAGGGCGGGAATGGCGGCCCGGACCGCCTGGAGGAGGTCCGGTTTCAGGTCCATCGTGATCAGGGATTCGGACCGGTCATCGGCCATCACTTTTTGCCCCCAGGGATCGACGCACAGGCTGTGGCCGCCAAAGGGAAAGGCGCCCGCATTTCCAACCCGGTTGGCGCCAAAGAAATAGCATTGGTTCTCCACGGCGCGGGCCTCGGCCAGAGTGCGCCAATGGGCAATCCGCCGTGTGGGCCAGGCCGCGGCCATGAGCAGGGCGTGGCAGCTCCGAAGGGTCAGTGCCCGGAACAGTTCCGGAAAGCGCAGGTCATAGCAGATGCTCAAGCCAAACCTGATTCCGTCCAGGTCGAAATCGACCAATCTGTCGCCAGGGAGAAAGATCCGTGATTCGTCGCTTTCTGTCGCGCGGAACAAATGGGTTTTGCGGTAGCGGTCCAAAATACGTCCGTCCGGTCCCCAGACCACCAGGGCGTTGGCCAGACCGGCCGGGTCCGCCAGACAGACCCCGCATGCCAGCGCCAGACCGCATTCCCGGGCCGTGTCGGCCAAAAAAGGTTCGACCAATGTCCAGGATCGGGGGCCATGGGTGGCCATGGCGTCGAAATCATAGCCCAGGTCGGCCATCTCCGGGAAAAGCACCAAGCGGCAGCCGTGATCCGCGCCTTGCCTGGCCAAACGACGGACCGTATCCAGATTGCCCGTGATGTTTCCAGGAATCCCCGCCAGCTGCGCTACGCCGATTTTCATGTCGAGGGCCCCTTGGTGCCTTGGGTGCTGAATGGAAAAAGGCCCCGAAAGGGGCCCTTGATCATTGCAGCTTGGAAGTGATGTTGTCCGTGATCCAGTGCTGATCCCACCATTCGATGGGTTGAACCTCGAGGCCGGAGATGAGCATGCCGAAGTGCAGATGGTCGCCACCGGCCATTCCCGTGGCGCCGGTTTTGCCGATGATCTGGCCGCGTTCGACGTGGTCGCCCTTGTGGATGTGCATTTCGCTGAGGTGCGAGTACAGGGAGTGCACGCCAAAGCCGTGGTCGATGACGATGACGTTTCCGTAGATGCCCATGAATTCCGCCAGAATGACCCGCCCGGTATTTCCGGCGGGCACGGGCGCGGCCGCCAGGGAGGCCAGGTCAACGCCCATGTGTGTTTGGTTGTCCACGGGTTTGTCTTGGTGCATGTACGTCCGATTATCGCCAAAGCCGGCCATGGGGGCGCTGTTGGGCAGACGCACGAAGGGGCCGCTCCAGAGCATTTGCGGCACCGTGTCCTTGCCCAGTTCCTTCAGGAAGGCCACGTTTTTCTTGCGCAGCTCGCTGTTGACCCGGAGAAAAATATCCAGGGGCTGGGAGAGATCCGGATACATGTTCGCGAATTGGGGCATCTTTGCTTGCAGAAAGCGTTCGGAGATATTGATGTTATCGTGCCTGAATGTTTTGGGCCGTGCTCGGAACATGAAGCCCACCGTGCATTCGTTGTCGGCCATGTCCCGCGCCACGAGGACGGGAGCCGCGGCCTTGGCGTCCATGTTGTGGGGGATGGCGAAGAAACAGAGATATTTTCCGGCTTGGTATGGATAGCCCGGGAAAAAATGGTCGCCCATGCGCACGCCGGATTGTCGCAGCTCCTCGTTCGTGCTGTAGACGACGACGCCGCTGCCACCTTGGTTGACGTTGTGCTGGCCGGAAAGCACGGAAATCATCGGGGCTCTGGTGTCGATATGCAGTTCCCGCGTGATCTGGGAGATATTCCCGCGTCCAAAGCGGTGCCAGGACGTATCCGTGACCGAAACCATGAGGGTCAGGGGACCGTTGCCAAGGCCTTCCTTGGGGATCGTGAATTGTTCGGTCAGTTCCTTGGCCTCTTCCGTGACCTTCAGGTCAAGGATTTGGAAGGTCTTGTCCCCTTGCTGGGCGATGACCCGCACTGTCCGCAGGTTGGAGTCTTCATCCGTGGCCTTGATGGTGAAGATTGTCTTGGCGCTGACCGCGAGTTGTTCCGGCGTGACGGACAACGTCGGCGGCGTCCATTCGGCCTTGACGGAATAGAGCCAGCCCAGGGCGCCGGCCAGAAGCATGAGTATCACGAAAAAAAATGTGGAAACGCGACTTTTCATAAAATCAACTCTGTGTTGAGGTCCGGTGCATGGC
>RZYB01000095.1 GCA_009930495.1 Deltaproteobacteria bacterium | reverse complement strand
TCCTGCTGGCGTTTGAACTTGGCCGTGACCGTGTTTCCCGTCATGGCGTGACACGATTCACATTTTCCCTCGACCGCCTTGGTGTGTTTGTCGTGCGCGAAGCGAACCACAGGATATTCCAGCTCGCCAAACTTCTTCAGTGTGTCGATGGGAACGAGATCCGCCCCCATCCGCGCCCCCGACGCAGGCTGTCCCTGCTTCCCCCCACCAAGAGCGTTCAGACCGAATCCAGCCATCGCCATGCTCACGCACAGGATGGTCATCCATCGTACTGCTGGCCTTCCCTTCTCCATGTGAAAATCCCTTGTTGATAAAATCACCGCCCAAAACTCGCGACAACAACCGCATCATAGATTGAAGCCGTCGCCCCTACCGTTCCCTAAAGACCCGCCACCACCCTCACGACGCTAAAAACAGCCATTTTGATGCAGACTCTTTAGGTATGTTTTTTTCAGACTCGTGAGGTATAGAATTGTCAAATTCGCGTCAAGAGATCGACCTATATTTCACAAGCAAAAAAACAGACCAGGGTTTTGCCTGCGGCTTCCTTCAGATTCCATCTCGCGGGGGACACACTTGCCGTCCGGCTAACGCTTCCCCCTGTCGGGTGCGTAGAGGACTTTCACCTCCAAGTGGGTGCGCCCTGCCGGGCGCACCATAAAAAAACCCGGCTTTCATGACGAAAGCCGGGTTTTGAAAAAACCGAGAAACGACTAGCTTATTTCTTTACATGACACTCGCCGCAAGCCACCGGACCTTTCTTCTGGTCGACATGGCATTGCTTGCATTGCTGATGGTATGCCGTTCGTAATCCAGGCTGACTGCCCTCGGCTTCTAAACCGTGGCAATCAGAGCAGGCTTGGTCCTCGGAGCTTTCTCCCTCGACCTTTTTGCCGTTATCATAAACATGATGACAAACGGAACAATCCCCGACGATTTCGCCATGCGCATCGTGATCAAAAGCACTGACCGGCCTTTCCAGCGTTCCAAAGGCATCGACCTTGAGGACCGTGTCCTCCTCGGCAAAGGCGGCCACGCCCCAAAGCATAAGGCAAAAAGCGCAGAATATAATGACAATAGTGTGCTTATTTTTCATCACTCACCCCTAAACCGCATTCGGCTTTTCCATGCAGTCATAGATAATTTCACAAAGGAACTTTAGTTCCATTCCAAGCTTGAAGTGGTGAATGATGTCCTCAAGCCCACCATGGCAATTATGGCAAGGAGCGATACACACCTTGACCCCCGTCGCCTTGAGCTGCTCCGCCTTGATCCGATTGCCTTCGACGCGAGCATTCTTGTATGGCGGCCCACAATTGATGACACCACCACCCGCGGAGCAGCAATAGTTATGCTCACGGTTTGGATGCATTTCCACCAAATTGGGACAAAATGCCCGGACAACCTCACGCGCCTTTTCATGCAGACCACGCCCGCGCACTACGTTGCACGGATCATGCAAGGTCACCGGCTCTTCAAACTGCTTTGCCACCTTGAGCTTGCCGGAGTTGAGCAAATCCCAATAAAATTCCAGGGCATGCACCATTTGCACCGGGGGCATCCGCCAACCCAGAACGCGGTTGCCCGTGTCATAAACGGAACGGAAGGCATGGCCGCACTCGCCCATGACAATTTTCTTGACCCGCAGCCTGGCCGCTGTTTCAAAATGCAGGCGCTTCAAGCGTCCCATCATTTCGGAATCGCCGGTGTACATGGCCATGTCCGAATTGTCCCAGCCCGGCGTGGCCGGCATGGTCCAATCGCAACCGCATTCGTTCATGATCGCCGCGACCTGATAAATCAGCTGCGTCCGGAACTTGGGCTCGGGCCCGATGACCGAGTACATAATCTCGGCGCCTTCTTTTTCCAGCGGAATGCGCGCCATGGGCAGCTCTTCCCGCATTTCGTCTTCCTGCCACTGCAATGCATCGATCCATTCATCGTCCTTGACCCACATCTGATTCATGGTCGCCGAATGGGAATGAGCTGTGTCCTGAATGTAAAGCGGCGTGATTTCCAATTTGTGAGAAATTCGACGCACCAGGGACATCATATACGCAATATCAATACCAAAAGGACAGTACTGCACGCAACGCCGACACAGATTGCACTCCGTCTGGGCAACCTGAACGGCTTGCTTCATGAATTCAACGGACACCTTGCCCTTTTTATCGAGCATTTCCCAAACCGTCTGCTTGACCTTGCCCACGGGCGAAAAACGCGGGTCACGATCATGGGACAAATAAAAATGGCAGGCCTCCGAACACAGCCCACAATGAGCGCAGGTGTCGACGTACGCCTTGAGACGGGCGCCCGCTTCGTTATCGAGCACATCATTAATTGTTTTCTCAATTCTCTCCGGGGTTAGATTCTCCGCACCCCGCTCAATACCCTCGTCTTTTATCCAGACGCGTTCTTTCATGGCGAACTCCTCTTTTTACCAATCCTTGACGTGCCGCACCATGCCGAATTCGGAACCGATATACGCCCGGGTCAAGGGAGCCAGCAGCATGTGGCTCAAACGGGTAAACGGTATCGCCACGAGCAATACCTCGGCGGAGAGCATGTGCAAAACAACCATCAGCATATAGTTGCCCAGCTGGTGATAGGCCAAAACGCCGGTCACGAACGGGGCCGCGACCAAGGCCAAAAGCACGTAGTCAGTCCAATCCGTGACATAATTCACTTCCGGACGGACCACGCGACGCACACCAAAAAAAACACACGCGCCGATAACCGCGAAGGCGATGATGTCGGCCACGACATCGGGAATGGTGAACCACCCGATCCCGAACCCTTCTTCAATCATGATGACGTGCGCGGACACAAAAAAAAGCAGCGCGAAAAAAGCAATATGAAAGAAAAAGGCCACCCCGGTAAACACCGGGTGCAAGCGCATGTTCGTCGTGTTGAAGGGAATGGACCAATTAAGTATGGAGCGTAGTCCATACTTCAGGGATATGTAATTAAGCTGGACCTGATCCTTTTTCCTGGCCGTGTCCAGGGTCCGCCATATTTTGTAAATTGACCCGAGCGCGAAAATCGCCCAAGCGGCCCACGCCAGGGGGCCAGATACCCACAAATAGACATCCTGCATGTCCAGCCTCCTTATTTGATGATGTTCGCGACCGGCTCGACAATTCTCTGGTACTTGCCGCCGTCGATAGCCCGGATCAAAACCTTGCTTCCATCGGGGCTGAAGATCGGATCAAAGCACTGATCAAACGTCTTGCCATATTCCCGCCCATCGATCGCGATGGTGAATTTCCCCTTGTTCTCCACACGAGCCGCGAGATGGGCGCTATCCGGAGAAAAAACCGGCGCGTAGCACATATCGTACTGGGCGCTCCAGGGCTTGTCGTCGGCAAAAACCGTCCACTTGCCGTCCTGCTTGCCCAAAGCGGCCAAACGGCGTCCGTCGGGACTGAAACTCATGTCCATGACCATGTCCCCAAACGTGGTGTTCCACGCCCGGCCATCCACGGCCAAGGTCCAACGTCCATATTGCGGACAGACAATGGCCGCCAGTTTCTCCCCGGAAGAACTGAACTGTTGTTCCCAAACTTGGAAAAACGAAGGCTGCCAGACAATCTTGGCGTCAATGGCCATGCCCCATTTCCCGGACACGCGCACCGGCGCGGCCACGGAATTATTCTTGGGATGGAAAATTGGCTCCCAGACTTGGCTATAGGTGACCGGCCACGGCTTGCCATCAATGGCGATGGTGTAGTCGAAAAGCGTCTGCCGGACCTGGGCGGCCACGGATGAGCTGTCGGCGTTGAATCGCGGGGTCCAGGCATTGACAAAATTTGTGGTCCAGGGCTGCCCGTCAACAGCGACGGAATAGACTCCTTTCTTGAACTTGAAGACTTCTGCCTGCCCCAAGGGTTCGGTCTGGACCACGGCAGCGCTATGAGCGCCGTTGTCACTCAGGGCAAAATTATTGGCGTTGGGAAAAAGTGTTTCCCACGCCACGCCGTCAACAACCATTCCGTACGTCAGCGAGTCCGCAAGACAACACGCGATGACGGAGCCGTCCTTGGAAAACAAGGTATTAAACAAAAATCCGTACGTCTCTTCCCATGCCTCGCCATCCACGCACATGGTCCAGTCGCCCTGATCATTGGCCAAGCCGGCCAAACGCCCGTCCGGCGAATAGCGCAAATACCAAATCCGTTCGTATCTTGGCTCCCAGCACGATCCATTCACGCAAACGCTAAATTCGGCGTCTCCGGTCTTAACCACGGCCGCGACCTGTTCTCCGTCGGGAGAGACCTGATTTTCTTCCCGCCATTCGATATCGCAGTCACATTCGGATAAATCAGCCACGGTCCTGGAGCCCACGCCCCAATCCCAGGCAGAATACTCAGCCATACAAACCCCTCCTTGCCAACACGGTTTTTCCAAAGGCCACGGTTGATCACAATTCCCCGAACCGTCTGTTCAAGGCAGGATCGAGGAATTTCAAAAACATCCATAAAATCACTTTACTATCTAAATTTCTTGGCATTCGCCTACTCTAGAATAGATGCCCTGTAAATACCATTTTCTATTCATACCCGACAAGTCTACAAAATAATCAGATCGAATCGATACAATATCACCACGGCCCAAAACGTGCTTGGATTCGACACGTTGAATAAAAAAGCCCGGCGTAGCCGGGCGTGGTGGAGGAGAAAAAAAAGAGGGACTCAAATTTTGAAACGCCTGACCATGACATCCAAATTTTCAGCCAATGTCGCCAGCAAACCAGAACTGGACTGGACAGACTCGGCCGTGATCGAAATCGCCCCGGCCGCCTCGTTGACCTCGGCCACTTCCTTGGCGATATCGCGCGTGACTGTATCGGCCTGGGCCACGTTCTCGTTGACTTCCTGGACACCAACAGAGGCCTGTCCGACGTTGTCGGCAATGTCCCGCGTCGTGACCGACTGTTCTTCGACGGCGGCGGCAATGGTCGAAACGATCGAATCCACGTCATTGATGACCTGGCTCACCTGCTGGATTTCAGTGACGGTGATCCCCGTGGCGGCCTGAATACCCTGGATTCTTTCCCGAATCTCCTCGGTGGCGCTGGCGGTTTGCTGGGCCAATTCTTTGATTTCATTAGCAACAACGGCGAAGCCACGTCCAGCTTCACCGGCACGGGCGGCCTCGATGGTTGCGTTCAGGGCCAGCAAATTGGTTTGGGAAGAAATGGCCGTGATGGCCTCGGTGACCTTGCCAATCTCCCGCGCGGCCGTTCCAAGCTCGTCCACGCGGCGGGAGGCCTCGGTGGACTTGGTAACCGCATGACCAGTAATTTCCTTGGCCTTGCTGGTATTCTGAGAAATTTCCGCGATAGTTACACTCATTTCCTCGGAGGCCGTGGCCACTGTCCTGATATTGATGGCAAATTCCTCCATGGCCGAAGCCACCGAGTTCATGTTCGCGCTCATTTCCTCGGTCGCGGCGGCCACCGTTCCCGCCTTGCCGGTCATCAAGCCAGAAGCCTGGCCAAGTTCCGAGGACAAGTTCCGCAACTGCCCCGAAGCCGCGTTGACCTGTCCGGAGTTCTCCGCCACGTCCTTGATGATCCCATGCACTCGACCGACAAACAGATTGAACCATTCCGCGAGCTCTTGGGTTTCCGTGCCAGATGTATCGGTGAGACGGCGAGTCAAATCCCCTTCGCCCTCTGCGATATCCTTGAGCATTTTGATCATATTCTGGATTGGCCTGATTATGGAACGCACCAAGACAATGGTCACGGGTAGCAATACCAGGATAAAACCACCGGTCACAAAGCTCAGGGCAATCCACAGAGCCTGGGAGGCCTCGGCTTCCAGATCGGCGGCCACGGCCGCCTGGGCCACCGCGATATTGTCGATATAAATACCGGTTCCAATCCATAAATCAGTTCCCGGAATCATGGTCGCGTAACTGATCTTCGGCTGTGGCCCCTTGCCGGGCTTGTCAAAAATATAGCTGACGAATCCACCACCCTTCTTGGCGCTCTCCATCAGTTCACGCACGTAATACACGCCCTGCTCGTCCTTGGCGCCCGAGGCATCCGATCCCTCACGGGCGGGATTTGGCGGCATGAGCTGATAAATTGTATCCTTGAACACAAAAAAATACCCACTTTTGTCGCTTTCAAAGCGAACATCGGCGATCAAACCGCGAATACCCTCGATTGGATCCTTCCCCCCGGATTTCGCGAGCATGCCAGATATGCTCACGGCCATGTTGTTCGTGGCCACCTGGATTTTGTCCTTGGCATCGGCAAGCATCAAATCACCAACCCGGGCAATCATCATGTCCTTGGACTGCCCTGCTTCATAAACAAAAAAAGCAACGACAATTCCGATGAAAATCACGACCACGCCGATCAAAACCAGCATTCGATTCCGAATCCCAAATTTCATCTTCATGCGACACCCCCGCGATGAGTAGTCTGACAGTAGTTTTATCCTATCCTATTCCACCATTTCGGCAAGCGAAAACAAAAAAGGCATGTCACCATGCCTTGTTATCTCCCGACAAACCAATCATTCCTTCGGACCTGGCGACGTATCTTCCGACGCACCAGGGGGAAGGACATTCTTTCCAGTGGATGAAATATCGATTTGCTTCGGCCCAACCACCTTGCCTTGACTGTCGATCATGGTTTTGTCGTCGATGATGGCGATCCCGAGGCGGTCCATGACTTCCCGCTTATATTCGTATTCCATGTCCTTTTTCCGCAATTTATAATTGAGAATCATGCGCACCACGCCGAAAATTGTCCCGGCCACCAACACACAGCCCAGACCGACGAGCACCACCTTGGCAGCGGCTTCTCCAAACCGGGCCAAATACTCCATGATGGAACTCATATTGTAGGCCACCCCGATCAGTGCCCCCAACAATAACAGCGTCAGCAAAAATGGGAGTTGAAAACAAAAATTCGCGATCCTGGCCAGCTTGCCGGCAGCTCCCTCCAAACCTTCTTCCTTGAAAATTGGCTCGCCGCGCTGGCCATAAACAAAGGAATTGAAGGCAACAACCACGATACCGACCAAAAAAGTCACGGCTACTGGCGCGGAAAAAGCAACAAGAAAATACACTCGCCACGGAAATGGAATATCGACGGGCTTGCCCGTCACCGCGACTTCATCGATTCCCAACTGATACACCCAACACACCAAAAAAATCAGCACTTCGACAACGATCAAAAGCTGCACGAATCTCTTGAAGAGATCCTTGATTTCGTAATGATCAAAAAAAGAAGCAATTCCCTTGCGCTTCTCTTCGGTATGCGCGTTCTGCGTCTCCTGCATCGTATCTCCGTATCGACCAATCCGTTATCCACGGACGAATGATTTTGCCAACGAGTCCAGGCCAATCCCCGCCTCCCTCCACGAGGGGTTGAGTTCCCCGCGACCCTGCATTAGGGAAGCTCAACGGTCATGAATATGCCTGGATAATTTTTTCCAATATTTCAAATTGATGAGTGCAATATGAATTGTTTTGATATCACTATCGCGGGAGTGGGTCCGGGCGGTTATGCCGCAGCTCCGCTTGCCAGTCAAAGAAGAAAACAGACCGTCATCAACCAGCGGAGACAGGTAGCCAGCGTGGTGGTCACCGAGAACGCACCCAGCCCGAACTTCGGGAGGTCGCATGGTTCAGGGGCCATTTAGAACACGCCAACCCCTGGTGCTGGCGTCGACCTCGCCCAGGCGGCAGGCTCTCCTGGCAGGGCTGGGTTTGGCTTTTGAGGTCATTCCCAGCTCCATGAACGAGCCATCTCCCGAACCTGGTGAAAATCCAGCCGACTACGCGGCGCGCATGGCCCGTCTCAAAGGAATGGACGTCGCGGCCCGGCATCCGGACAAATTCATCGTCAGTGCCGACACCATCGTGGTCCAGGGCTTAAACATCCTGGGCAAACCCAAGGACAAATTCCATGCCCTGGCCATGCTGACCGCACTCTCTGGCGACTGGCACGAGGTCATGACGGGATTCTGCGTACTACGAGCGCGAGGCAACATTGCCCGCTGCCAGACCGAAACCACGCGCGTTCACATGGCCACAAACAGCCGGGAGATGCTCACTGCGTACGTGGCCTCGGGCGAACCCATGGACAAAGCCGGGGCCTATGGCATTCAGGGCATCGGAGCATTCCTGGTGGACACAATCGAAGGGTCATACACCAATGTTGTCGGTTTGCCCTTGCGCTCTGTCCTGAATATTCTCCTTGAAGTCGAAGCCATTGGAGTGGTCGATGCCCAACACCTTGCCCAAGTCCGATAACGTCCTTGAACGTCTGGCTCACCACGCCGCCACCCTGGGCCCCGCCGGACGCATGCCCAGGGCTCCAGGCACCTGGGGTTCTCTGGCCGCAGCCTTGGCAGCGCCGTTTTTTTTTCTTCCGCTGCCAGCATGGAGTCGGATTTTGGTTCTGCTGCTTCTTTTTCCCCTGGGCGCGCTGTGCGCGAACCGGGCCGAGTGTCTGCTGGAATGCAAAGACCCGTCTTGCGTGGTCATCGACGAACTCTGGGGCCAATGGATTGCCATCCTGTTACTCCCGGCCGCGGATGCCATCTGGATCATTCCGGCGTTCTTGTTCTTCCGTTTCTTCGATATCCTCAAGCCCTGGCCTGTCCATGCCTCGGAATCCTGGCTACCGGGAGGATGGGGCATCATGATCGACGACGGCTTCGCCGGCCTATACGCCCTGCTTGTCCTTTCACTCTGCCGATTCCTGATTTGATCCATGTCTGCCGCTCTCCCACCACTTCCCATTAACGCCATTCTCCCGGATGTATGCCACGCCCTGGACAAAGACGGCGCGTGCGTCGTCCATGCACCGCCCGGCAGCGGCAAAACCACGCGCCTGCCCCTGGCCTTGATGGACGAGCCCTGGCTCTGCGGCCAAAAAATCCTCATGTTGGAGCCGCGTCGTCTGGCGACCCGTTCCGCGGCCCGGCATATGGCGGGATTACTGGGAGAATCTGTCGGCAAGCGGATCGGCTACCTTACCCGGTTGGATGCGCGAACTTCCCCGCGGACACGCGTCCAAGTCATCACCGAAGGCATCCTGACCCGCATGCTCCAACACGATCCGGAACTGTCTGGGTGCGGCTGCGTCATTTTTGATGAATTTCACGAACGCAGTCTCCAGGCCGACCTGGGACTTGCACTAAGCCTGGATGTCCGCGCGGCTCTGCGCCCGGATTTACGGTTGGTCATCATGTCCGCCACTCTGGACGTGAAGGTCATGGCCAGCTTGCTTGGCGGATGTCGCACCCTGTCATGTCCGGGGCAACCCCACCCGGTGGAAACCCGATACCTGCGCATGGCCGAAACCTTTGTGGAAGACCGCATGGCCAAGGCCATCCGACATGCACTGGCCACGGAGCACGGCGACATCCTGGCTTTTCTGCCCGGAGCGCGAGAAATCCAACGCACTCTGGAACTGCTCGACAATCCCGGCCCAGGCATTCTTTTCCATCCACTGCTCGGGGCCCTGACCGCCAGGGAACAGGACCAGGCCATCTGCCCGGCCGCGCCCGGAACGCGCAAGGTGGTTCTGGCCACGGCCATCGCTGAAACATCGCTAACTATTGAAGGGGTGCGCGTGGTCATCGACAGTGGGTTGGCCCGCCTGCCACGCTTTGATCCACGCGGGGGCATGTCCCGGCTGATCACGGAACCGGCCTCCTTGGCCACCATCGAGCAGCGCCGGGGCAGGGCAGGGCGCACGGCACCCGGCGTGTGCATCCGTGTCTGGGACCAGACCGACGAGATCAGTCGCAAACCCTTCCCCACGCCGGAAATTCTGGAGGCCGACCTGGCCCCGCTGGCCCTGGACCTTGCGCTGTGGGGGACACCCGACCCGGCCCAGCTGTCCTGGCCGACCCCGCCGCCAACCGGCAACTATCAAACCGCCATGTCTCTGCTAAACCGTCTGTGTCTGGTGGACGCCGCGAACCGGATCACTCCCCATGGTCGGGCTGTGGCAGAGCTCCCCCTGCATCCGCGCCTGGGGCATATGATCCTCACGGCCCAGGCCCACGGCCTCGGCCCCACGGCGATCCGGTTGGCCGCGATTTTGGCCGAGCCTGGACAAGTCATGCGTGGGGGCTCGGACCTACGCGAAATCGTGAACCCGCGCACCAGTCTGCCCGAAGCGGTACGTGCCGGCGAGGAGCAACTCTTCCGCGCGACAACCACTCCTCCCGGCACCATCAGGTCCGAGGTGGCGGGGCTCTTGACAGCTCTGGCCTATCCGGACCGCATCGCCCGCCGCCAGGAGGACGGCTCCTATCGCCTGACCAACGGACGCAAGGCCGTCTGGCCCGGACCAATCTCCCTGGCCAGCCAGGAATTTTTAGCCATCGCCGACCTGGACGGCGAGGCTGCCAGCGCGCGCATCTGGCAGGCCGCGCCCTTGGAACGGGAGGACCTGGAAAGATTCTTCGGGGATATAATGATCTGGGAAAACGAAATTCGTTTCGATCCGCTCAAGGACCGGGTCGTAACCTTACGCAAACGCATGCTGGGCAGTTTG
>RZYB01000094.1 GCA_009930495.1 Deltaproteobacteria bacterium | reverse complement strand
ATATCAGCCTTTTCACGCCTGGGGATGTAGCTCAGCTGGGAGAGCGCCGCGTTCGCAATGCGGAGGCCAGGAGTTCGATCCTCCTCATCTCCACCAAAAGAAACCAAGGGCTTAGATACGAAAATCTAGGCCCTTTTCTTTTGGACCGAACCCGTCCCCCACCGTATCCCCCACCTCGACGGAGTTTTTGGCCTTTCCCCCACTTTTCCCCCCTCAATTTCGCACGGACAAGAAAAGCGGAGCCCATGACGGTTTCCGTGGTGTAGCACCAGACTTTGACCGCCCCCCCCACCTTTGTCCCCCACTGCCCGCCACGATGCCGCCTACGGTCCTCGGCTCCCTGATCCACGTCCATAGCCCCATCGTCACCGGCATGCGCTCCATGGGCATCCTGTCGCAACACTACGCGCCCATAGGACCATGCCCGGCGGCTTCACCCTGGCCAGTATCACAAACAGCACGGGAAGCATGATCCGCGCCACCTGAAAACGTGCCACCGCTCTACGGAAAATCTCGTTGCCAGTCGTACAAGGGCACGTCGCTTGCTTTATCCGTTGCCCGCTCCAAGTATGGCATGATCCGCACGGACTTGAAAGGTCCAGCGTATCACGTACTAATCCTGTCAGGATTCATTCCGTCCGCTGCGGAAATCGAAAAGGTGTTCGAGGCGAAGGTGAGCCCTGGAACAATCAAAGAGAGGGCCAGAAGGATGATTGGCACAAATGTGCCAGCGCAAGAAAACCAAGAGCCACCAACGGTTAGGGGTGGGGACAATGGGGACATTGTGCGGGAAGTAGAGCGCAAGGTCAGGGCGGGCAAGTCAATCAACTTCACCGCCGATCCGTGGGCGCAAAAAAGCCCCGCCAGTTTCCCGGCGGGGCCTTGGCTATTTGTTGCGAAGCCTGCGCTTGTGGCGCCGTGGTTGTGGCGGTCTGTGTTTTTTGCGCTCTGGCTGTTTGGCCACGCCGCAAGTGCATGGGCCACCCTGCCACGATGGGCAGTCATAGGCGTGCTGGCTGGTAGGCGGGATGCCGTCGCGTTCTTCTGCTTCCATGGGCCTACTCCACGGCGATGGTCCGCCGCTCGGAATCGGCAATCACGATCTTGGCGGCCTCGGTCCACTTCTCACCAAGGGGAGCGGTCAGGTTGACGCCCTGCCGACGGAAACCAACCATGTCTCCGTACTTCACCGAGTCCAACCGGGAGCCCAGGGCCGCCACCAGGGCGCGGGCATCATGGAGCAGGGCCAGGAAAAAGCCCACGCCCTCGCGTCCAATCAAGCCCGCGATGCGGTGATCGATGTCGATGCGCTCGCCAGAGGTCAGCCGGTTCAAGGGATCGTTGCGGATGGCGTCGAGGACAAGCAGGTTGCCAGCCCGTTCAGCGTCGGACACGAACATGAGCCGCGCGGCCTGTTCCAGGGAAAAGAAGTGCTGCCGAATCTCGGAGCGCCGGGCCTCGGCCACCTGCTCCACGTCGCCGCCACGGGTTTCAATCCCGTCCAGGCCCGTGGTCGGGTTCAGCGCGAGGGCCGCCATGGTTTCAGCCCGGCGGAGCACGGCCACCTGTTCGTCAAAGATCGCTGCGAACTTCGTGTCGAGCTGGACAATCGGCCCCCTGGCCGCTGTCAGGGCGCGCGATGACTTCGCCACCTCGTCAAGGCCCTTGTCCGTCAGAATGGCACGAATCTCGTTGCAGGCAGGAATCAGAATCCGCTTGGTCGCGTCGAGGATGGCTTCATCCGCCTTGGCCAGCTTCTGCCGGATGAATGCGGAATCGGACGCGAGGACCTGTTCCAGGGCAAAGCCCGGCGTGGGGTTGCTGAAGACCGCCATGGACAGGCCAGACAATGGGCTCTGATCCTTGGGCGCGGCCTTGCGGAGGTCTGACCGTGCGTGGTTTTCCGCGCTGTCGGAAATCAAGCGTGTCTCGTTGTCGGAAAAGGCGCGTTTCATGCGCTCGGACATGGACCGGAACAGAGTTTCAGGAATCGCCATGTTGATTGGCCTCTCTTGGGCTTTCGGCCCGAAAATGGTTTCGCCCGTGACTGCGGGCATCGAGTATGTCGGCTACGGCCAGGATTTCCTCTGCCGTGGTTGCTGCGTCGAGCTGGAGTTCTTGAAAAGTGGTCACTGTGCGCCGTCCAGCCCGCCTACGAACTTGACCAAAAGAGGGGCCGCCCCGGAATGCTCATGCTTCTCTGGTGCGTAGTAGCCGTGTAGCCGGTTCAGTTCACAGATGGCCTTGATCCTGTCCGCCGCCCGCACTTCCGGGTCTTGAACCATGGCCACCAGTTCCTTGACGGACTGCGACTTGGCCCAAAAGCCACGTTCGGCCAGTTCGGCGCGGATGGCGTCAACCCTTGTGGAAACCTTGGGCATGAGGCGGCTTGCCTGGGACCAGACAGACTCTTCCTTCCACGCAGCGGCCTTCGGATACGCCGTCCGGTACGCTTCGGATTGACTCTTGCCGCTGGCGACAAGTTGGGCGAAGTGTTCCTGTGCCGGGGTCATTGTCTCGGCTCCTTCGCGGCACGGAGCCGCCGCTTGATCTGCGAGACCCAAGCCGTCGTGCATCTGCAATTCTTCGCCACCTGGTGAATGGACACGCCCTGCTCAAGCTGTTCGATGATCTGTCTCTTGACGCAATTCCGTGGGCTCGGGAAAAGGACATGAAGCCCTGGGAACTCTTTCGTCAGGGCGTCAAAGAGCGTCGGGCCAAGGTCGGTCAGCAATTTGGACCGCTTGGGGATGTAGGTTTCCCGACCGCCAAGGTGGTCCAGAATCGTTTGCGCGTCCTCTGGCCCGAACAGCTCTTCAAGGCGCGCCAGAGGAACGTATTCACTCGCCACAAATCACCTCCGTGGTTTTGGTCCGAAGCACCCTTTCTCCGTGAACGACTTTCAGGGCAGGGAATCACCCGAAACAAGTTTCGGGCGTAAAAAAAGCCCGGTTGTTTCCGGGCTTTGACGATGATGTGGGGCGGGTCTAGCGCGTGGTCATGGCCGAACCTGGCCCTTCGCCCACCACGCCAGCAAGAGGGCGTCGGCTCGCCCGTGGTGTTTCTTCAGGTCCAAGTCCGCATTCGGGAACAATCGCCGCGCCACGGCTCCGGACTTCCCTGGGTCAATTCCATGCTTTTGGCCTCATGCCGCTATCCTCCGATATGTTTCCGCCCGCGCCTTGGCCGATGCGGTCAGCACGCCCACGGGGTCGATGTAGTCAAAAACGCGAGGCACCTTTCCAGCCTGTGGTCTGAGCACGCGCCCGACCACTTGGAGCAAACGCCCGCTAAACTTGATCGGCGTGGCCAAGAACAAGCTGGCCAGTCCCGGCGCGTCAAAGCCCTCGCCAATGAGTTGGACCGTGCTCCCCAGCACCCGCACCTTCCCCGCGCGGGTACGCTCCACAATGGCCTCACGCTGCGCCGTTGGCGTCTTCCCTGTCAGCAACACCATATCCTCGCCCAAGGCCCGGAGACAGGCGGCCAGGGCTTCCAGGTGGCCTACCCGATCCGAGACAACCAAGGCGGTTCCGGCTTCCCTGGCCAGCTCCCGCTTCACGTCCTGGGCAATCAAGGCGTTCCGCGTTTCGTCCTGGGTCAAGTCCGAGAGTAGGCGTTGATATTCACCGCTTTGGTCACCGCACCAGGTGAAGCCGGTCTGTCGGGTGATGACCTCGGGCTTTAATATCGCGCCGATCTCCCGGAGGTGATTCGCGTCCACCTCATGCACCTTCGGGCCGATGAAGAAACCAATGGCCTTGGTCAGTCCGTCGCTGCGGTAGGGCGTGGCCGAAAGCCCGAGGCGGTACTTGGCCGGGAAAGCGTTCACGGCCTCGGTGAACATGGCGGACGGGCATCTGTGGCATTCGTCCACGACGATCTGCCCGAAGTGCTGGGCAAGTTCACCCAAGCGGTTTCGGACCGTGTTGATGATGCCGATGGTCAGCGGCTTCACCTCGAACTTGCCGCCGCCGATCCGTCCGGCATCGATGCCGAGGAACTGCCGGGCGCGGTCACGCCATTGGTTCAGGAGTTCCGCGTTGTGGACCAACACAAGGCACGGCTGTTTCCTGGCCGCGATGATGGCCATAGCCATGACGGTCTTGCCCGCGCCTGTCCCGGCTTGGAGCACGCCGCGGGAGCGGGCCAGCATGGCGTTGACGGCCTGGGTCTGGTAGCCCCGGAGCTGTCCGCCGAACTCGAAGTTGACTCCGGGCAGGACAAGCCGCTGATCGGTCCAGGCGATGTCCGGAAACATTCTGACCAGCTCGTCCCCGAAGCCGCGCGGAAGGATCAGGTCGCCAGCACGGGTCACGCGGAAGAACTCCAGCCGTGGAGACAAATTGCCAGTATAGCGCCCGGCCCGAAGAGCCAGGTCAAAGGCCGGGTTCGGGATGGTCAGCGCGCGCTCGATTGCGGCGGCCTGCGTCAGGGATGCGCCCCGGATGATGATTTCGTTGGTGATGGTGGCGTGGATCATTTCAGGCCCTCCGTTTTTCGCTCTGTGCGCCCCGCAGCGGGGCTCTGGCTGTTTTTCCGACCATTGGCCCGGCTTTGCACTTCCGGCGCGCCTGCGGGCTCCTGGGAGGCCGTGGCGACGTGCTCCGCCTCCGGCCCAAGCAAGCAGGTTTCCAGATCCGCCATGAGCAATCGGCACCGTGGGCACGCCTGCGGGTATCCACGGCACTCTGACCGATTCGCCATGGCCTTGTAGGCGTCGAGGTATCCGGCCTCTACCGGGTCCAGAAATGAAGCCGACGCGGCCAAGTGTTCCGCAATCTCTTGCCGGTGTTCCAGGACAAGGGCCTTGACCTTGGCGCGGGCATCGTCGGTGCCGATCAAGCGGAGCCGTCCAGGTTCGGGCATGACCACGCGCACGCCAGCCGCTTCGAGTTGGTGAAGGACTTCCGCCGCGCTCATATGTCTTCCCACCCTTCGCCGTCCGTGCCGGTCGGATTGAACGTGCCAGGGGAATGGGCGTTTTCGCTGCCCTTAAGAACACAAGTAGAAGTGGTAGAAGTGGCAGAAGTACCCCCACCCGGTAGAACCTCCCCGATATGCCCACTCCCACCACTTCCCCCACTCCCACCACTTCCCCCACTCCCACCACTTCCCCCACTCCCAGCGAGAGAATAAAGCCCATACCCAACAGAAAAAAGAAAACCCTCTTCTTCTAGTTTTTTTATTAGTTTACTGGAGTTCTTCGGGGTCTTCCCCGTAGCGTTGGCCACCATGGCGGGGCTCATTGGGCCAGTATTCTCTTGGAATACCTGGAGAACTGCTTGCCGCTCCTGGGTCATTCTCGGGGCTGGCTCGGAATTGTCGATCCCCGTGCAAGTCCACCCTGGTGACAGCCACCGGAGCCCGTATGTGTGGCCTTCAATGTCGCGGCCTGTGGTCATGAGCTTGGCCGTGTCCGCCCCCCTGGTGCGGGCCAGAAGCATGGCAGTGTCAGCCGTGCCAAACTGGCCCATGCTGCCCGTGATGGCCTCGAAGGGGTCTTTGCTTGTGCGGAGCTTGTTCAGGTGGGTGATAAGCAAAATGCAGATGCCGTGCTTGTCTGCTAGAGCCTTGATGCGGCCCATGGCGAGGCTGTCGCTCTCGTATGCGTTCAGCCCTTTGGCCTTGGCCTTCGGTCCCACCTTTGCCATGGTATCGATGACCACCAGCTTGAGGCCGACCGGCACGTTCTGCACGATGTAGGTTTCGAGCTTGTCCAAGCCGCCTTCGTCATCAAAGCGGGGCCATGTCACTTGAAAATCGACGCGGGCAAGGCCAGCTTCAATCCCTGGGTCTATTTGGCACAGTGACCGAAGCCGGTCCTGTAAGCGCTTCTTGCTGTCCTCCAAGGCGAGGTAGAGCACCTTTCCGGGGTTTGACTGGAAATGCCCCAAGACAAGGCCACCAGCCCCAACACCAGCCACCACGCCATAGATCAGCCATGACTTGCCCAGCTTTGGCCCGCCTGCCAGGATGACCAGACCTGCGGGCAAAAGCCCCGGCACGGCCCACTTGATTTCCGGCAAGTCCATTTTGAGCAGGTCCGCGCCGTTGAAAATCCCGGCAAGAAACTTGTCATTTTCTGCACTTCCCTGGCCCGCCGCCTCGATCCGCTCCCGCACTGCCTCCGGTCCCAGCTCCGCCCACACGTCCCAGAAGTCCGCTTTCTTTCCCATGGCGGGGCTTGCCACGACGCCGCCCACGGCTTGGGCCGCCTTTTGCGCGGCCTTCATGCCGGGGTTCTGGTCCGTTCCAGGGGTCTGGTCATCGTCGGCACAAAAGACGATCTCTGCCCCCGGCGCGGCCAGTCTGCGGACGATCTCGCCCACGGGAAGCATGTTCCCGGCGTCTACGGCCATGACCACGGGCAAGCCCGTCGCGTTGTGAACCGCCTCCGCCGTGGCCAGACCCTCGGCAATGCAGATTCGGGAAGCGCCCCGGAACGTGGGGCCTATCGGCAAAAAGCATCCGGACTTGCGAGCGCCTCCCAAGAGCGTCTTGTCTCGATCGCCGTCGAACACTGGCCCGCCCGCGATGGCCTGGACGGTCTGGATTTGGCCGTCTTCGCCGTATAGGGGCACGATCAGGCAATCATGGTCCAGGTAGCGGCCACGCCGGACGCGCCGCGCGTTGATTACGCCCTTGCGCGCCGCGTATGCGTGATCCGTGACACCCTCGGGACTGGCCGCCTCGTATACCGCCCGCGCCACAAGCGCCCGTTCTGCGTGTCGCTTGGCCTTCGTTTCAGCGTTCAGGCGCTTTGCCTCTTCCCTGGAACGCCTGCGGGCCTCCGCCTCTTCCTGGGTCAAGGGGGCGGGTTTCGTGTCATCGGCCCACCCGTTATCCCTGGCCAGCTTGAACAGCGTGGCCACAGTCCGCCCGCCGCCCTGGCCAAAGCTCCGCCACACGTCCAGCGCGGCCCGCTCGTTGTAGTTGTCCGCCCCTTGGCTCCATTCGTTCCAAAGGGAAAAGCCGTCCTCGCCAAGCTCGTTTTGGATGGCCTGGCCAACGGCCACCCATGTTTCCCGGTCCTGCGGGTCAATGAAGGCCAGGGCGCTTTCGATTCGGTGCCGTTCGTCCACTGGCGGGTAGTGCCGGGCTTGGTTCAAGTCGATCATGAGCGCCCCCCGATCCGCCGCCACCGGCGGAAGCTGGGCTTGACTACCCGCCCACGGCATGAAACAAGGGCTTTGTCGTCGCCTTTTTGTTTCACGCCCTGAATCGTTGCCCCGGTTCGGGGCTTTTTCATTTCCATGCCCACCCCCTACGCCTGCGGGGTCACGGTGGACCGTTCCAGGAAGGCGTCGAGATCCGCTTGCAGGTAGCGCACTGACCGCCCGATTTTCAGGTAACGAGGCCCAACGCACTTGAACCGCCAATTCCGAAGCGTCCCAACCCTCATCCCCAGATATTCCGCCGCCTGTTCTTCCCTCCACGTCCCGCGTGGCTGGTTCTTGGGGTCAATCTTGCGCTCCGGTCCGAATACTCGCTGTTCCATTTGTTCCTCCAAAAATGAAAATGGCCGCCCACGGAAACCCGTGAACGGCCATGAGAATACAAATGAAAACAGGCTAATAGCTACACACGAAACCGGCTACACCGTACACAAAACCGGATACATTTTCGGTTACATTTTCAAGCGCACAAAAAAAACCGGGGCACCATGGCTTACTTTGGCTTGTTGTCTTGGTACCATTTTTTGTTCGAGCCTTTGCCTTTTTCGCATGGCTCAAGCCCCCTTGCATACGCCCCTAGCTGCGCGGTTGATAGATCCGGAAATGCCGCATTCAGCCGCTCGATACGCACAGAAGGCAAATACCCTTTGGCCACCAACTGCTTGCCATAGTCTAAAGGATTGTCAGGATGTTCACTGAGCATCTTCGCGCCCTCCTCCCGATCCGGCGCGGCCTCTTCCCGATCCAGGGGTGAAGGTGGACCCGCTGTCACTTGCGCCGCCGGGCCTAGACCGTGGGCGCGCTCGTATGCCTCTACGTCCTGCGTCCGGTAGGCGTATCCCTTGGCCCGCGTAACGCGGTGTTCGATTTCGTGGCCCTTTAGGTACTTCCCTGATCTGCACATCAATTTCCCGTATCTTACCTTGCCGCGCTGAAGGTCCTCAATGTTCTGCCAGATGGATTCCGGCCTATACGCATATTGGCAGGAGTTCGCCCCTTCGCCTGGATGATCGCAAAACAAGCACGGGTCCATTTCTCTGGGCACCTCTTGGAGCGTATTCCCGTCGTATGGCTTAATCCCACCTGTCCGCACCGCCTCAAGCAAGAGACCGGGGATATTTCCCCACCTGGTTGAAAGTATTTCCTCGCCTGTAGTCCATGGCCGTGCCATCGGGAGCCCTCCAGCCCCGGAAAAGATGATCCAGGGCCAGGCGCTGCCGGGGCTTGGTTCGCGCTCTTCGCCATGGGTAGCTAGTCCACGGCTAGGCCCTGAAATTTTGTGATGGACCACGCCAGGGAAGGGCAGAACCTTTGCAGTGCTCATGCCGCACCCCCTTGCTCGTTGTGAAGATCCAGCTCCATGGCGTGGATGATGGCCGTTAGGCGCTCCGACACTGCCTTGACCGCATAGCCCGCGCCGTAGTCGCGTTCGTTCGCCTCTATGCCGCTTGCTATCCAGTCCAGGGCCGTGGGGATCTCGTAGAGGTCAGCTATGGGCGCGGCGTTCATGCTTCCACCCCCGTGGCGTCTGGATCGGACGCCACCGCGCCAAGCAGGTCTTGGGCGTGGTCAAGGCGCTCCTGGAAAGGATGCGTGGCCAGAAAGTCGAGGATCGGGATGGCGTCCGCCGGACGGTCCATGGCCAGAATTGAGGTCATGGCGGCGGCGCACGTCGCGAACGTCGCTTGCAGGGCCGCCAGCTCATGACGTGCCAGGTGAAGGCGGATGGAATCGAGGTCAGCGGGCTTGCCGCTCGGACGGTCTGCGGATAGGGACTTCTCAGCCATGACATTACCTCCGTAGAAGGTGTGTTGTGGTTAGGCCCTGGCTCGGTGTTCGTAGCACCCGCCGGGGCCGTCTTGTTTCCTCCCTGGAACGTCCCAGGGAAGAGGGAAAATTACTCTTTACCGTTCGCGGTCAATTCGTTGATCGCAACCGCCCCACCCTGGCCCGCTTCCATGATACTATCCGCCACCAACGCCGCCCGCTTCAGGGCATCGTCCGCCAAATGGGCATAGCGAACCGTCATGGCCGCGCTGCCGTGGGTCAAGAGGTTCTGCAACGTGTAAAGGTCAACCTGTCCACTCGAAGCCAGCCAGGACGCAAAGTGATGTCTCAACCCGTGGCATGGGCGGAAGGACTTTGGAAGTCCGGCCTTGTCACGAAGCCGCCGCGCCATATGCCGAAAGGCTTCCCTTGGGCCGCCGCCCCTCCCTGGCCAGACATAGGGGCTATCAGTTCGTGCAATGCCCTTCAGCACGGTCAACGCTCCGGGGGACAAGGGGATGGTCCGGGTCTTGCCGTTCTTCGCCACCGCGCCTTGCAGGGTGAGGAAACCTTTTTCAAGATCCACGTCTTCCCACTTCAGGGCCAAGAGCGCCCCCTTGCGGATGCCGGTCAAAAGCATGATCCGGAAATACGCCGCCGCGTCCTGGTCCACCTCTTCATCAAGGGCCTGGAAGTATGCCCGCGCCTGATCCGGGGTCATGAACTCGGTTTTCTCGTTGTCCACCTTGGGCATATCAATCTTGAACCCCAATGGCGAACAATCCCCGTTCTTCACTCCAAAGTTCACGATCCGGCGCAAGAGCTCTAGGACACCCCATACAGTAGCGGGTGAGAACCCCGAATCTTTAAGCCGCTTTGTCAACTGATGCACGGAAAAGGCGTCAATTTCGTGGGGCTCCTTGTTGCCAAATGGCTTGGCCAGGTACTTTTCAAAACGGCTGTGGTCGGTCTGGGAACGTTTGACGCTCAAGGTCTTCGCCGCGCTGTATGCGTTCCAGAGCTTGGCAATGGTCCATCGCCCCGCCTCGGCATCCTTGGCGGCCTGTTCCTTGGCGCGCCTAACCGTGTTGGGATCGGCCTTGCCCGCCATACGGTCCGACCGGAGTTGGTTCGCCTTGGCCGCGCTCATGGCGTTGACCGAGGTCCGCCCCACCTTTTCCTCAATCAGTTTCCCGTCCACCTTGTACCGGATGTAGATAATCTGATCCGGCTTGCCCGTGGCTGGTGAAACCGACTCCACCAGAAAAACACCTGGGTATTTCGTCTTGATGCGTTCTTGCTTTGCCATTTTTCCCTCTAGTGCGGAGGCTTCCGGGGCTCTTCGTCCCCCACCGTATCCCCCACCTGAAAGGCAAAAATACGCGCAAAAAGGGTGAAGTCAATGAAAATTGTATTTCACTAAATAGCCAGAAAATAATGAATAATTGACAGTGGTGGAAATTAAGTGAAATGACTTGCGCCGCGTTCGCAATGCGGAGGCCAGGAGTTCGATCCTCCTCATCTCCACCAGAAAAATTAAAGGGTTAGAGACAAAATCTCTAACCCTTATTTTTTCGGTAATAGTGGACAGTAATACAAGACGCTCAGTCCGCCG
>RZYB01000093.1 GCA_009930495.1 Deltaproteobacteria bacterium | reverse complement strand
CCCTGGCCGCCCTCGCGGGGTTCGGCATTCTTCGATTTTTTCTGGGTCAGCGCCGGAACAAGGTGCTGCCACGGACATGAAACCACGGAGACACCATGAAGATCGCGCCCATCCCAAGCCTTCTGCTGGTCCTGATCCTGAGCCAGGGTTGCATGGTGGCGCTGGAGGAGCCGCCGTCGCGCCGGGGCGGACCGCCGCCCCATGCCCCGGCCCACGGCTACCGCGCCATGTACCGCTATAATTATTATCCGGATGTCAGGGTGTATTTCGATCTGGACCGCCATCTCTACTTCTACCTGGACAATGGCTGGCGCCGGGCGACGCGCTTGCCACGAGAATTTCGCGCCAGACTGGGCGCGCCCGTGGTCCTGACCCTGGACGTGGACCGGCCGTACACCCACCACGACGAGCACCGCCGCGCCTACCCTCCCGGACAGTCCAGGAAAAAGCCCAGGAAATGGCGCTGATGGACGGCTTTTCCCTGGTCGCGACGCGGCCCGGATTCGTGGTCGTGGCCAAGAATCCGGGCGTCGATTTTCATGACCACGGGGAAACCGCCGGGCTGTGCACCCTGGTTCGACGCGGTCTGGGCCTGGACCGCGTCTGGCCGGTGCACCGCCTGGACAAGGACACATCCGGCCTGCTGCTCCTGGCCACGAACCGCGACGCCGCCGTGAATCTGGCCCGCGTCTTTCGCGAACGAGGCCTGGACAAATACTACGTGGCCCTGTCGGACCACGCGCCACGCAAAAAACAGGGGCTTGTCCAGGGGGACATGGTCCGCTCGCGACGCGGAACCTGGAAACTGGTCCGGACCATGCTCCATCCGGCCCGGACCCGCTTCCTGAGCTGGTCGATCCGGCCCGGCCTGCGCCTCTTTGCCCTGAAACTCCTGACCGGACGCACGCACCAGCTGCGGGTCGCCCTCAAATCCCTGGGCGCGCCCGTCCTCGGCGACCGGCTCTACCACCAGCTGGTGCCGGACTGGCCGGACCGGATGTACCTGCACGCCCACACCCTGCGTTTTGTTTTGGATGGCACGCCCCACGTCTTCCGCTGTCCACCGGAACAGGGCGCCTTTTTTCAGGATCAATCGGTCCAGGCGGCCATGACGGCCCTGGGTTGTCTGGAAGATCTGCCCTGGCCGGGAGAGCCGGTCAGGTGTCGAGCAGATTGGTGCCCTTGACCTGCATGCGGGCATTGAGGGCGTTGATGCGCTCCAGCAGGCGCTGGCGGCGGATCTCGTTGGTCTCGCCGTAATAGGCGCGGAGCAAAAAATTCCGGCAGTGAAACAACGTGTGGGCCTCGGTCTCGATATCAACCATCTTCCCGCAAATACGACAGGTGGAAAATTTGGCCATGGCTCACTGCTCCTGGCGCGTCCGCGCCATAAGTCCGGCCCTGGCATCGTCCTCCCAGGACACCCCGGTCAGCAACCGGTACATCCGCAACGCCTCCTCGTGCCCCGGAGACAGGGTCAGGGCCAGACGGATGCAGGCCAGGGCCTTGTCCGGCTGTTCATCGTACGAGTAGGCCTTGGCCATGTTGTAATGGATGTTCTCGTCCTCGGGACTGAGTTCGATGGCCTTGAAATAGGCGTCAATGGCTTCCTTGTACTGTTTTTCCTGACGAAGCCGGATGCCCAGGGTGTTGTACGGGTTGGGCGCGTTGACGTCATACTTGACGATTTCCACGAAAATCTTCTTGACCTTGGCAAAGTTATTGATCTTCGCGTATTCGTCCGCGGCTTTCTGCAGGTAGTAGGTATACCGTTCAATATCGCGCTTGCCCTGATAGGCCCTGGCCAGGCCCTCGTAGGCCTTGAGAAAGGTCTGGTTGGCGGCCAGGGACTGATTGAAGGCCCGGATGGCGTCGCTCCATTTCTTTTCGACCAAGAACTGGCAGCCCTGGTAAAAAAATTCCTTGCCCTGCTCGTCCTCGTGACTGACGAGCAGGGTCAGATCGCCGATGGCCTCCTCGTAACGCCCCTGCACGATCATGGTCGTGGCCTGGTCCACGGTTTCCTGGGCGCTGTCCGGCAGGGAGTCGGCCTGTTCGGACTGCCGCATGTGCCGGCCAAGGGCGTCCTCGGTGTAGGGGCGCAGAACCAAGCCAGAACAGCCGGCCGAAATGACGCTGAGCACGAAATCCTGGGTCCGTTCGGCGGAAATAACCAAAATATGCAGATAATTGGTCTGCCGAATCCCGCGCAGGGCGGTCACGAATTCGGGCAGGGTCAAATCCTCGACCTCGGAATCGACGATAATGACCCGGGCCGGATTGAATTTGATGAATTCGACCGCGGCCCGCCCCGACGAAAAACGGGCGCAGTTGCGGTATCCGAGCCGGGCCAGGTGGTCCCTGGTTTCCCGAAAAAGCAAATCCTGGCTGGTGGCGATGAAAATAAGGTCCGTCACGTTTCCTATCCTGGGATACAAAATGCCATGGCCGAATGGAGGACTGCGTACGATATTCGCCCCCACCCCACAAGTCACGGCGTCGACATTCATCCTTGACAGCCCCCCGCCCCGCCACGCTAGGCCAGGACTGCCCCGCTCCGGGCCCGAATCGCGATTCGGGCCCAAACCTTTCATCGCACGCGAATCCATCCCATGAACACCACTTTTCGCCCTGAAATCCTGGCCCCGGCCGGAGACACGGACAGCTTTCTGGCCGCCCTGGCCGCCGGCGCCGACGCCATCTACTGCGGTCTGAAAAATTTTTCGGCCCGCATGGAAGCGGACAATTTTTCCCTGACCGAATTGTCCGCCCTGACCGACCTGGCCCATGCCAAGGGGGTCCGGGTCCATGTGGCCCTCAACAACCTGCTCAAGACCCCGGAACTGGCCCAGGCCGGACGGCTCGTCCACAGGCTGGCCCATCAGGTCCGGCCCGACGCCCTCATCGTCCAGGATCTGGCCCTGCCCGAACTGGCCCGACAGGCCGGTTTCACCGGCGAGCTGCACCTGTCCACCCTGGCCAATGGCGGCACCATCGCCGGACTGCCGCACATCGCGGCCCTGGGCGTCAACCGTCTGGTCCTGCCGCGCGAGCTGTCCATCGACGAAATCAAGGCCATTGCCGCCCGCTGTCCGGCGGAGCTGAGCCTGGAGGTCTTCGTGCACGGGGCGCTATGTTACGCGGTTTCGGGCCGGTGCTATTGGTCCAGTTATCTCGGCGGCAAGAGCGGCTTGCGCGGCAGGTGCGTGCAGCCCTGCCGCCGCCTGTACCAGCAGAAGAACCACAAGCTGCCTTTCTTTTCCTGCGACGACTTGTCCCTGGACGTCCTGGTCCGGCCCCTGGCCGGCGTGGACAAGGTGACGTCCTGGAAAATCGAGGGCCGCAAGAAAGGGCCGCACTATGTGTACCACACGGTCACGGCCTACCGCCTGCTCCGCGACGCGGGCAACGATCCGGCCCAGCGCAAGATGGCCGTGGAGCTCCTGGACATGGCCCTGGGGCGACCGGGGTCGCACTATAATTTCCTCGGGCATCGGCCCGCGAATCCCATCGCCGACCGCGAACAGACCGGCTCCGGACATCTGGTGGCCAAGGTCCAGGGCGGCGCCAAGGCATTTTTCTCGCCGCGCGAACCCCTCAAAAACGGGGATTTGCTGCGCATCGGCTACGAGGATCAACCCGGGCACCAAACCGTGAAAATCCGCCGGGACATTCCCAAGGGCGGCCGTCTGGACCTGCCCAGGGGGCCGGGGCGGCCGGCGCCCCAGGGCGCGCCGGTCTTTCTGGTGGATCGCCGGGAACGCGAGCTGCGGAACATCCTGGACGGCTTGCGCCAGGAGCTGGGCGAAGGCCGCAAAAGCGCCGAATCCACCTTTGCCCCGACCCTGCCCAAGCCGCTCGGAGCCAAGGGCCCCAGGGGCAGAATCAAAACGCGCGAGATGGATGTCTGGCGCGCCCTGCCGCACCGACTGGGCAACCAAAGCGAGCAGGCCGTGTGGCTGACACCCGGCGTGGAACGGACCATCTCCAAGAATATCTTTGGCCGCGTCTGGTGGTGGCTGCCGCCGGTGATCTGGCCGGGCGAGGAAAAGGCCTGGACCGATTGCCTGGAGACCATGACCCGCCTCGGCGCCAAGCAGTTCGTGCTCAACGCGCCCTGGCAGCTGGGCCTGTTCGCCAAGCCCGAGCGGTGCACCTTCTGGGCCGGTCCCATGTGCAACACGGCCAATCCCCTGGCCCTGGCCGCCCTGGCCCGGATGGGCTTCGCCGGCGCCTTTGTCAGCCCGGAACTGGACCGCGACGGATTTCTGGAGCTCCCCAAGACCTCGCCCCTGCCCCTGGGCATCCTGGTCAAGGGCATCCATCCGCTGTGCGTGGCGCGCATCCGCTCCGAGCACCTGCGCGAACGCGATCCTTTCCAAAGCCCCAAGGGCGAACAATTCTGGAGCCGCACCTACGGCCAGCTGGTCTGGACCTTCCCCAATTGGGCCCTGGATCTGAGTGAAAAATGGGCCGAGCTGGAACGGGCCGGCTACGCGGTCTTGGCCCGCCTGCACGAACCCGTGCCGGAAAAGGTGACCATCAAGGAACGACAAGGGCTCTGGAATTGGGAGTTGCAAATGCTTTGAGCGGGGCATGATCCCCTGAAAGAAATGGAGCTTTTATTGACTTTTATTTTGTCGAAGATAATTTATCGCAAATAAAATAAAAAAGGATAAAAACAATGCTCCATTTTTCCCGTACCGCCCTGGCCGCGCGCTTGGCGGATGATCTGCTCGGAGCCACGCTCTTCGGCGATCTCCAAAATGGCCTGTTCCTGGCCGCCCCACGGCGGACAGGCAAGACCACGTTTCTCCAACACGACTTCAGGCCAGAACTGGAAAAACGTGGCGTCACGGTCGTGTACCTCGACCTCTGGGCAGACCAGCGTCGGGATCCAGGCGTTCTTATCGCCGAGGCCGTCGGACGAGCCCTGGAGCCGCACCTGGGATTCGTGGCCCGCGCAGCCAAAAGCGCGGGCCTGGAAAATGTCAGCCTCGGCGGGTGGCTTTCCATCGATACCAGCAAGATCGGAGCACTCGACGGCGCCACCCTGCCCGACGCGCTCCGCGCCCTGCATCATGCCGCGCGAACGCCCGTGGCCCTGATCATTGATGAAGCGCAACACGCCCTGACCAGCGAAACGGGCACGATCGCCATGGCCGCCCTGAAATCCGCCCGCGACCAGCTGAACAGCCCTGGCAAGGTGAATCTCATGCTCGTCATGTCTGGCTCCGACAGAGACAAACTGTTGCGATTGGTGAACACCAACGGTGCACCTTTCTATGGATCCAAGGTCCAGCGCATGCCGGAGCTGGGCGAGGACTTCATCGCGCATCTCATCCACCTCATCGAAGCCCAGCGCCCGGATCTCATTCCCGTCGATCAAACTCTCTTGTTCGAGGCATTCCAGCGTTTTGGATCGCGTCCGCAGTTTTTCATGGACGTCTTGGGTCAGGCATTGAGTCCTTTATCCGGCAATTCCGGACGGTTCGAGCCGATTGTGGCCCAGGCGGCCTGGCAACGTCAGCAGGAAGACGAGGCGCAAATGGAATCCTCCTTTTTAGGCCTCAAGCCCCTGGAGCAGGCCGTGCTGTGGCGTCTTTTGGAAAAAGGCCAACACTTCCGGCCATATGACGGGGAATCTCTGCGCTTCTATCAACAAAAAACCGGTAAAAAAGTAACCGCCCAGCAAGCGCAAAACGCCGTGGAGTCTCTACGTCAGCGGACTCCGGCCGTGGTTTGGAAATCAGCCTGGGGCGAATACGCGGTCGATGACGCAGCCATGAGCCGTTGGCACAAGGACCGCGTCAGTGCCGGCACCTGGCCACCGTCAGGAACGGCCCTCCTGGCGGACGCCCTCGATTCGTGACCGCGGAAAACGTGCAGCCAGGCGACCGGAGCCGAGTTCGGCCGCCCTATTTTTTGCCCATAACCGCCCCCGGACAGCAGGGCCGCATGGCCGCGTCCAGATCCGGCGTGCGGAACAGATAGCGGTAAAAAAAGGCATCACCCAGCCACGCCACCACCCGTACCAAAAGCGCGGTCACGATCAGGGTAAAAAGTATCCGCGCCCACAACAGTCCCGAAGCATGCCCCCCGAGCACGGCCATGAGCAGCGTGTCCTCGAACACGGAATGGGCCAGACCCATCAAACTCAGGGACGAAAACACATCCTTGGCCGCGACCTTGCCCGAATGGGCCTCGTGCATGATCATGCCGCCGCCGTAGGACAGGCCCATGACCATGCCGACAATGGTCAGGGGGCCGGCCTCGCGCCCGATGCCCAAAAGACGCAACACGGGCGAGAGCAGCCAGACGCAGACGTCGGTCAGGCGGATGGCGTTGAAAATCTGCATGAGCCCGCTCAAGGCCGTGATGACCACGAAAACCATGCCCAGATTCTTGATTTGCCGCAGCCCCCAGGACACCAGGTCCGGACTTTGGGCTTCGGGCTTCCAGAGAAGGACGCTTGGTTCCTGCAGCCAGCCGCCCCAGGCATAGACCCGCGACAGCAGCCAGCCCAGAATCAGGGCGCCGCCGATGCGCAGCACGGCCTGGAACCACAGGGCCGGACCGGACTTGCGCGCTACCTGCAATTCAATGGGCAGGGAGTGGGCGATGAGGATCATGGTGCCCAGAACCGTGACCTGGGCCGTGGTCATGGCATGACTGGCGGCCAGGGACACGAACACGATCATGCTGCCGTAGATGTTGTTGATCATGGCCGTGGCCCAGACCAGGCCCATTTCTCCCGGCAGCCCGACCAGCTCCATGACCGGTCCCAGGGGCAGGGCGACCCAGGCGATGAGGTCCAACTCCTGCAGAATTTTGACCACGATCAAGATGGGAATCATGATCTTGTAGAGTTCCAGGCTGATGCGTGCCGAACGGTGCAGCACGCCACGAATCGAAGCGATGATATTCATGAATTCTGAATGGTTGAGATCATGGCGGGGCCGGGCGGCCCCACGCGGAATCAGAAGATCTGTTTAAGCAGGCTTTCGGCGCCGGCATTGGAGGACCCCGGATCGGCGTCCAGTTCCCAACCGCCGGCAGTGGCCACGGGTTCGGTGCCATTTTGAAAGGGCAACACGAAGGCGTTTTTGTCTTCAGCCGAAGCCAAGCCACCGGAACGGGCATTGACCCTGGCCATGACGATGCCCGGAGGCACGGGAAAATCCTCGACCGGATACTTGGGCTCGACCTTGGTCCGGTAGTCGAGCCAGATGGGCAGGGCGGCCCGGGAACCGGTCTCGAAGCGGCCCATGGGCTTGATCTGGTCGTATCCAACCCAGACGCCGGTCACCAGATAGGGTGAAAAGCCCATGAACCAGGCGTCCTGTTCATCGTTGGTGGTGCCGGTCTTGCCGGCCACCGGCCGCCCCAGGGCCTTGGCGCGGGCGGCGGTGCCCTCCTGGACCACCTGCTGCATCAGGTTGCACATGATATAGGCGGTTTCCGGCTTCATGACCTCGCGCACTTCCTCGGTGGCCGTGAACAGCTGCTCGCCCCAGGGCGAGGACACGCTTTCGATCAGCCGGGGGGTGATGGCCGTCCCGCCCCGCGCGAAGACCGTGTACGCCTGGGCCATGTTCAGGGGCGTGAACTGGCCGGAACCCAGGGCCAGGGACAGATTGGGCTCCATGATGCCGGTCAGCCCCATGGCCTTGGCCCGGTCGATGATCGTGTTCATGCCCACGCGCTGGGCAATGCGGATGGTGACCAGATTGCGGGATTTGACCAAGGCGGTCCGCAGCAGGGTCGGACCGTAGAAAATTCCCTCGAAATTTTCGGGTTTCCAGGGCTTGCCGCTGCCGTCGTCAAAAACAATGGGCGCGTCGACGATGATGCTCGACGCCGTGAACCCGTTGTCCAGGGCCGCGGAATAGACAATGGGCTTGAAGGATGATCCTGGTTGGCGCAGGGCCTGGGTGGCCCGATTGAACTGGCTACGAAAAAAATCATAGCCGCCGCACAGGGCCAGGACCTCGCCCGTGCGCGGATCGATGGACACCAACGCGCCCTCGACCTTGGGCTCCTGCTCCAGGGCCAGACGCCACGGCTTGTCCGTGGGCATGTCCCTGACGCTGACCCATATCACGTCTCCGGGCTTGAGCACCTTGCGGGCATCGCCGATCTTGGCCACTTCCTCGGGAGCATGCTTGGGATTGGGCTTACGGGCCCAGCCCATGGTGGCCACGGGAACCTGGCCGGAATGCGCCCCGAAACGGACCGTGGCCCCGCCCGCTTCGACCTTGGTCACCACCGCCTGCAGCCAGTCCCCAACCTTGACCGGACCGAGCTTCCGACCAGCCAGAAAGGCGTCGCGGTCACCGGATTCGACATGCTTGATGGGCCCCTGCCAGCCATGGCGCTTGGCGGTCGCGCGCAGCCCGTCACGCAGGGCCTGATCGGCGATGGTCTGGTGTTCCACGTCCATGGTGCAGCGCACCTGCAGCCCGCCGGTGTAGACCTTGTCCTCGCCATAGCGTTCCACCAGCTGCCGCCGGACCTCTTCCAAAAAATACGGTCCGGTCTTCCAGGACGGGTCATCCTGCACCCGGTATTCGAGACGTTCCTCCACGGCCGCCTCGTATTCCGTCCGGGAAATCCAACCCTGGTCCCGCATCTGCCGCAACACGTAGAGCTGGCGCTCCTTGGCCAAATCAGGGTTGGCATAGGGGGAATACTTGGACGGGGCCTTGGGCAATCCGGCCAGGAGCGCGGCCTGGGCCAGGGTCAGCCGCGAGGCGTTGATTCCGAAATACTCCCGCGCCGCCGCCTCCACGCCATAGGCCTTGGCGCCGAGATAGATCTCGTTCAGGTAGATGGTCAGGATCTCTTCCTTGCTCAGGTGTTTTTCCAGGCGGTAGGCGAGGATGATCTCCTTGATCTTGCGCTCGTAGCTCCGCTCGGGCGTGAGCAGCATGGACTTGATGACCTGCTGGGTGATGGTGCTGGCGCCCTGCTTGATGCCGCCGGCGATGAAATTCTTGATGGCGGCCCGGATGATGCCCTGCGGGTCCACGCCCTCATGGTTGTAGAATCCGGCGTCCTCGGCGGCCAGGAAGGCCTTGACCGTGACCGGACTCATCATGGACAGGGGGATCAAAAACCGTTTTTCGCGGTAAAAATAGCCCAGGATCTGCCCATCCCTGGACCGGACAGTGGTTGCCAGGGCCGGCGAATAGTCACTCAACTTGGTGAATCCCGGCAAGTCCTTCTCCGCCCAATAGTACACGCCCGCGCCGCCGGCCAGAACCGCCAGAACCCCGAGCAGAAAAAGAACGACGCATATCTTCACGAATTTCATGGTCTCACCTTGCGTTACGTCCCAGGGCCGCGCACATGGCCTGGAACAACTCCCGGATTTCGGGCTCGCGCACATCCATGGCGCGCTCCAGGTCCTTGGCCGTGGCGCACTCGATGGCGGCCAGGCATTCCTCGGCCGTGAACCACGTCAACTGGCCCCGGTACAGCCAGAAAGGAAAAAGCTTGCAATAGATGGGCCGGATGGCCCGGTCCAGACGGCATCCGGACCCGCCCAAAAAAACGCAGCGGCCGCGATCCGTGATGGCCAGTCGCCAATGATGGCCCGGACGCGGAAAAAAGGCTGCAATATCCTGGTCCGGCATGAGATGGCCCAGCTGGGCCACGAAAGCGTCGGTGTTTGGAGTCCGGACCATGGTGGCGGCGTCGAAACCCGCCGCCAAAATGGCCGCGCGCTCCCCCTCCGAAAGCGGAAAACAAAACTCCTCGTCACCGCCGGCGAGCTCGCAGCAGGTCCGGCCCCGAGCCGCGCACCGGGTACAGATATGCGGGTCGGGACGACTCATGACCGGGAAAATTTGACCCGGCCCTGACCCAGGACGTCGTGCATGTGCACCATGCCGACCAGGACGTTGTCGGCATCGACCACGGGCAACACGGTGATGGCCTTGGTCTCCATCAGGTCCAACACCTCGCCGGCCTGCTGACCCGGCCAGGCGCGCAGGGGATCGGCCTTCATGACCGTGTCCACCACGACCTCCCGGTCCAGAAGTCCGGAACAGACCAACCGGCGCACATCGCCGTCGGTCAGAATGCCCAAGAGCCGATCGCCCGTGTCCAGAATGCAGACGCAACCCAGACCGCCCCGGTTGAGACTGTCCAGGGCCCGTCCCAGGGAGGCGCCGCCCGGGACCATGGGCAGATCGGAGGTCAGCATCAATTCATCCACCTTTTGGGCCAGACGCTGCCCCAGGGCGCCGCCGGGATGAAAGCGTCGGAAATCCTCGATCGCGAAGGATTTCCAGTCGATCAGGCACACGGCCAGGGCGTCGCCCACGGCCAGGGCGGCCGTGGTGCTGGCCGTGGGGGCCACGCCCAGGGGGCAGGCCTCGGCCGGTACCGCGACATCGACAACCACGTCGCACAGCCCGGCCATGGTCGAGTTCGCGCCACCGGTCAGGCCGATGACCCCGCCGGCCAGGGTTTTCAGGCTGGGCAGAATGTTGTTGAGCTCATCGGTTTCGCCGGAATAGGAAATGGCCACAATGACGTCCTCGGGCCGGATCATGCCCAAATCGCCGTG
>RZYB01000092.1 GCA_009930495.1 Deltaproteobacteria bacterium | reverse complement strand
TCGATGCCGAATTCGTTGAAGAGATGCTTGTATTCGGGGCGCGCGAACCCATCCAGGGCCATGAGCTCCTCGAATACCGCCTGGGCCTTGTCTGGCTGATCGTACTGCATGTACGTCAGGCCCAGACCGAACAGGGCGCGAACATTTTTTTCGTCCAATCCCAAGGCATTGCGGTATTCCATGGCCGCCGAGAAAGGATGTCCGTTGGAGCGGTGCCGATCCCCCCTGGCCACGGCCTTGGCGATTTTCTGCATGACCGGCTTGACCTTGGACAGGAAGAGATCCACCTCGGGCTGGTACTGGGTAATCAGCTCCGCCATGGTCACCGTGGCCGTCGGCCCCGAGGGCGCAAACTGGGCGTTGAGGGACTGAAGATCCAGCAGGTCGTCATCGACCTGTTTGGCATAATAATAGAGGGTGCTGTCTTCCTTTTTGACCGTGGTCCCGGTTCCGACCTTGAGCGTGGTCCGCTTGGAACACACGCACTCCAGGCCGAGGTCCGTGGCCATGCAATACTTGGAGACCTCGGCGATGGAGCAGGTATCCCGCGCGTCCTGATGTGGTGCCTTGTCCACGAAAGACTAAACCCAGCGGACCATTTGATCCAAGGGACGGCGTGTCTTGCGCCGGGGTGGTTTGATCCGGTAGCCGAAGGCCAGCATGTAGGCCACGCCGTATTCATCCAGATCGACTCCAAAATCCTCGGCCAAAACCTCATCGACCCTATCTTGAATAAAGCCCTCGATGGGGCAGGAATCAATCCCAATCAAAGCCGCCGCCGTCATCATGTTGGCCTGGGCAATGTAACACTGTTTGCAGGCCCAATCGAACATGGCCCGATCGCTGTCCAGCAAACGGAAGTCGGATTTCTGGAAGGTGGCGTAATATTCGGTGCGGGCGGTGATCCGATCCTCCGGAAGTTCTTGGATCTGGCGCATGAAGTCGGCGATTCCGGCGCTGTCGTATTTCAGCAACGGGGCTTTCATGGCCAGGCAAACCAAAAAATGACTGGCCGTGGGAATCTGGGTCTTGCCTCCCCAGACATGCGGCAGCAATTTCATGCGGTAGCCCATGTCCTGGATCACCAGAAACTGCCAGGGCTCGAATCCGAAGGAACTGGGCGAGAGCCGGGCGGTTTCGAGAATGAACAAAAAATCCTCTTCGGAAATCTTGGCCTTGGGGTCGAATTCCTTGCACGCGTGTCGAAACATGAAGGCATCGAGAATGATTTGTTTATCCATGGCTATCTCCAGTGGCTGGGCGGTCGTGAAAAAAATTCCGGGCATCGTGCCCCATCCGATGATTCATGAAAAAAGCACGGCCGATCATACGTCAATCCCCGGCGTCAATCGAGCAACCGGGCCAGCATGTCCCGGGGCAAGGTCAGGCCGTGCTTGGCCAGTTGGGTTTGGCTGAACAATAACTCACCATTGCCGCCGGAAGCGGGCGGGATTTCCTCGGGCTTGGCTCCACTTAGAATCCGTTCCGCGACGTCGGCGGCCATGCGGCCTTGCTCCTCGGCCGAAACGATCAAGCCGCCCACGGCCTTGTCCGCGCTGACGGAAAAATCCCAGAACGCGAAAAGAGGGACCGGAGAATTGGCGGACGTCCAGACCGCGACCTGTTCCGGATCGACGGTCGCACCCGATTCGTCCTTGAGATTATGGTACAGCCCCATCACATAGGCCTGATAATTCTGGCCGGATTCCGCCACAAGACGCTGCCATTCGGCGAAAGTGGGCACCATTTTGATGTCCACCTCGACGCCGGCGATGGTGGTTTCGTCCTGGTTCACGAAAAGCTCCTCATGCGTGGCCCGGGCCGTGAGATCCGTGTCGAAAAGCACGGCGACGCGCCGCAGATCGGGCATGACGGCCTTCATGGTCGCGATGGATTCGGCCAGCAGCGGACGTTCCAGGATGCCGGTGAAATTGCGCGGCCATTGCATGAAATAGTTGCGCGGATTGTTGTTGATGCCCAGAAAAACCACCGGCGTGGAAGTCCGGGCCAGGCGGGGGCCCGTGAATTTTAGGGCCGCGTCGTCACCAATGATGACCAGATCCGGCTTCACCGCGTGATAGGTATCGAGGGCCTTGGCCGCCATGGCCTGGTGCTCTTCCTTGGGCAGCCGTTTGGTGTCCATGTAAAAGAACTCAAGATTGAAGGCTTCGCCCAATTTCGACTTGAGCCCGCGCACATAGCCCGCGTCCCAGAGGTATTCGGCATGGTAGCTCTCGATGACGAGGATTGTTTTCTTTCCATCATCGACACAGGCGCTCAACAGGCAAAAGACAGCCAGCACAACAAGTTTTTTCATGATCAATCCTTATCGGGGTTGCGGTCACATTGCCTCTGCCTCGGGTCGGACTCGGCCGGACGCGGGCCTGGGCATGGCGGGGATGACGGACGCCACGGACGGGGATCCTCCCCCGGGGCCCTGGAAATAACGCAGGCGGACGCCGAAAGGCAAGGAACCGTCGGCAATTTTTTTGAAATAATGCAGGGGGAAAAGAAAACCAGGAGCGGAAAAAAACGCGGATCAAACCCGAATGGACGTCACCCCCTTGGACCCGGCCCGCAACCGGGACAAAATATCCAGCGCGCGCTGGTCTTGAGTCATGGCCTGCTCGTCGCCCTGGGAACGATGCTGATCCAGGCGGGCCTGGAATTCGGCGGCCCAGTCCACCCGGCCCTGGGCATCGGCGGCGGTGAGCAATCCGGATTGGTCGCCGTGGTCGAGAGTCAGCATCCGGAAGTCATCCAGCCCAATGGCGCCGTTGTCGTAAAGGGTCCAGGCCACCTTGGTCATTTCGTCCCGGCTCAAGGCGGTCACGTCCACCGCCTGTCCGAGCTGATGCCAGATGGATTCCTGGGCCTTGGCCGGCGTGGCCGCTGCCGCGGTCTGGGATGCGGGACGGGACACGGCATCGGCCAGGGAACCGATGATGGAAAAAGCGGTCTTGGCGATGCCAAGGACGGCCAGGGGAGCTGCGATCGTCATGGGATACCTCCGGCAAAAAATGCCATCTGCCCTTCCCCATGCACGGCCCATGCCGACATCCATCCGTGTCTGGCGCATCCCAAATGTGAAAAAATTCTTTTCACGGGCACGGGGCTTGCTTTCTTGCCAAACCGGCCCCCAACCCCTAGAGGCTGTTCTTCCTATCTCCAACCCCCGATACCAATGACATCACCACAAATCAAAATACGCGCGCTTTTTTTGCTAATTCTGTTGGCGGCCTTTCCGCCCTTGTCCACGGACATGTATCTTCCGGCCCTGCCTTCCCTGGTTCGGGATTGGAACACGTCCGAAACCACCATCAATCTGACCCTGATCGGCTTTTTCATCAGCTTCAGTCTCGCCCTGCTCGTTTACGGCCCCCTGTCGGACCGTTATGGCCGCAAACCCGTGCTCATCGCCGGCATCTCGATTTATGTCCTGGCCTGCCTGGTTTGTGCCCAGGCCGGCAGCCCGCTGGCTCTCATCATCGGGCGCGTGGCCCAGGGCATTGGCGCGGCATCGGCCGCCACCCTGTCCCTGGCCATGACCAAGGACTATTTCGATGGGGCCGAACGGGAACGGGTCATGGCCCACATCGCCGTCATCGTGGCCCTGGCACCCATGCTGGCCCCGGTTTTGGGCGGCATCATGATGCGCCTGTGGCACTGGTCTGGAATTTTTTACGCCCAGACACTGCTGGGGCTCATCGCCATTCGCGGCGTGTCCAACCTGAAGGAACCGGCGCCCCAGACGTCGAACAGCCTCAAACAGGTGCTCGGGAGCTACTTCCGGCTGATGACCAATGCGCGCTTCATGTCCCTGTGCGCCCTTATCGCCCTGGGCGTGACGCCACTCTTCTGCTTCATCGCCGGTTCATCCTTCATTTACGTGACCCATTTTGGCCTGAGCGAACAGGTCTACAGCTATTTTTTCGCCTTCAACTCCGCCGCCCTCATGCTTGGCTTCTGGATCTGCGGCCGCCTGCTCAAGGCAAACCGGCTGACGAGTCTGCGCATCATTATCATGGGCTACGCCGGGATTCTGCTCGGCGCCACGGCCCTGGCCCTGTGCTCCGACCTTGGCCCCTGGGGCATGGCCCTGCCCATGGCCTTTCTGAGCATGAGTTCGGGCATTTCCAGACCCCCAAGCAACAATTTCCTGCTCGACCAGGTCAAATCCGACGCGGGGTCGGCCTCGTCCCTGATCATGTTCACCTACTTTGTCAGCGGAGCCGTGGCCATGTGGCTCATCGCCCAACCCTGGGACAACAAAATCCCGATCCTGGCCATGGTCGGCATGGTCAGCTCCAGCCTAGTCCTGATCCTGTTGCCGGTTCTGAGCGGCAAGCGTTGGTCCAAATAACAAACGCCGCGCCCAAAGGCACGGCGTTTGACACCAGCGATCACCTCCGCGACACGCTACGGCGCGCTCTCCGCCGCGCCCCGCGCCGATTCCGACACGCAGTGGGCAAAGGACGGGACATAAAAACCGTCCACCAGCTCCTCGGCCAGGGCCTCCAAGCGCGCCACGAAGGCATCGCCAAGGACTTGCTCCAGGGTCTCGTCCGAGGGCAACACATCCATTTCCGGTCCCCGCACCTTGAGCAGAAAGACCCGCCCGTTGCTCATCACGTCGTATCCCACGACGCGGGACAGGCCCTGTTCGTGCAGGGATTGGACATGGGCCTTGATAATCTCGAAAAGTTCCAGGCCCGTGTCCGGCCTGGCGACAATGGAAAAAACACGTTCCGCCACAAGCACCTCCGTGACCCTCTCGGTTTCATAGTTGGGCGAGCTTGTAAACACGACACACGGGCCTTCACAACCGTCGCCAAGCCGCTTACCCTTGCGCATCGTTTCACCCACATCCACGGAATCCATTCATGAAACACCTCAAGGCACCCCGCATGGAGCGATGCATCGGCTGTCACTCCTGTTCCCTGGCCTGCGCGCGTATCGTGCATAAATGCCTGTCCTGGGAAACCGCCGGTATCCGCATTCAATCTTCCGGAGGCATGTCTTCCGGATTTCTGGCCAAGGTCTGCCTGGCCTGCGATCCCGCCCCCTGCGCCGCGGCCTGCCCCACGGGCAGCCTCAAGGCCCGGATTGGCGGCGGCGTCACCCAAAATAAAAAACTCTGCATCCAGTGTGGCAAATGCGTCGCGGCCTGTCCGGTGGACGCCATTGCCCAGGACCGGCAGGGCCATGTCTTTGTCTGCATCCATTGCGGGGCCTGCGTGGATTTTTGCCCCCATGACTGTCTGGAACTGGTGGAGGTGGACGGATGATTTCGGAAACATTCAAAATCTTGGAAGTGAACCTCACCACCGGCCAATCCGGTCCGCGCGACAGGGATGGGGCCGCGCTGTATCTGGGCGGTTCCGGCCTGGCGGCCCGGCTGCATCTTGATCTGGCCCGCCCCGATCTGGCCTGGGACGATCCCACCCAGCCCCTGATCTTCGCCATCGGTCCCCTGACGGGATACTTCCCCTTGATGAGCAAGACGGTCTGCGCCTTCACCTCGCCCGTGCATGGCCAGTACGCCGAGTCCCACGCCGGCGGCCGCGGCGCCCTGGCCATGCGTTTCGCCGGCTACGACGCCCTGGTGATCACGGGCCGGGCCGAACGCCCCGTGGTCCTGCATCTGGGTGAAAACCGCATCGACATCATCGAGGCCGGCTATCTCTGGGGCCAGGACGCCCTGGCCAGTGGCAAGCTTCTGCGCCGCATGCTCAAGGGTTCCGGGCATCGGACCATCATGCGCATTGGTCCGGCCGGCGAGAACAAATCGGCCATGGCCTGCGTCAACGTGGACACCTACCGCCATTTTGGACGCCTGGGCGGTGGCGCGGTCATGGGCGCCAAAAACCTGAAGGCCATCGCCATCGAGGGCGAGGGCGCGCGCGAACTGCCGGCGGGCAAGAGCTACGCGGCTTTATTTCGGGATATTTTCCGTCAGGTCACGGACACGGACATGATGCGCAAATACCACAATCTGGGCACGGCCGCGAACCTGGACGCCCTGAACGACCTCAAGGCCCTGCCCTGGCGCAACCTGCAGGCCACATCCGATCCTGGAATCACCGGCATTACCGGCCAGCGCTTCGCCGACGACACGCTGCTGCGCAACGCGGCCTGTTCCGGTTGCCCGGTGGGCTGCATCCATATCGGATTCGTGCGCGAGAAATTCCAGGCCGACAACCAGTACTTCTACCGTCAGGTGCCCTACGATTACGAGCCCATCTTCGCCACCGGCTCCATGCTCGGCCTGACCCATGCCCCGGACGTGTTGAGCGTCATGGACGAAATCGAAAAGGCCGGGCTCGATGTCATGAGCGGCGGCGTGGCCCTGGCCTGGGCCACCGAGGCCTTGGAAAAGGGCGTGGTCACGCCGGAGCAGGTCGGCCTTGGGCTGCGTTTCGGGCAGGCCCGGGGCTACATGGAGGCCGTGCACCTTCTGGCCGCGGGCAAGACCGAATTCTGGAGGCTGCTTGCCCAGGGCACCATGACCGCGGCCAGGCATTACGGCGGCGAGGATTTCGCCTGCGTCCTCGGCCAGGAAATGGCCGGTTACGCCACGGGCGAGGTTTTTTACGTGGCCCAGTCCCTGGGACTCAGACATTCCCACCTGGACACCGGGGCCTACAGCTACGATCAGTCCAACGCGCCCAAGGACGTGGCCAAGGCCCTGGCCTTTCTGCTGGAAGACGAACGGGAGCGGGTCATCCAGACGTCCATGGTCGCCTGCCTTTTCGCGCGCAAGGTGTACGGACTGGACAGTCTGCGGGCATGCTTGAACGTCCTTGGCGGCGCGACCCTGGCCGACGGCTTGGAACAGGCCGGAGGACGGATTCAGAAACTGCGCTGGCGGGCGCGTCTGGCCGGAGGGTTCGATCCCATGCGCGCCTCCATTCCCAAGCGTTTTCTCGAGGTGACCACCTGGAAAGGACAAACCGATCCGGTGTATCTGGAAAACCTGCGGCAGGCCTATGCGACGGCGATTCGGGACATGGGCCGGGCGGACGCCGAAAAAGCCTGACCATCCCATCACGGCGGGCGCGCCTCCGCCCTTGATGGGGTCCAGAAGCCATGTCCCTGGCGGAATGCGGAGCGGCGCCCCGCGTCGTCCGCCCCTATTCCGCGACGACGATACGATGGACAGCACAGGCCTTGAGCACGGCCTGAACCACCGTGGCCAGGGGAATGGCGAAGAACACGCCCCAGAATCCCCAAATCCCGCCAAACACCAAAATGGCCAGGATCGACGCGATGGGATGCAGGTTCACGGCGCCGGACAAAAGCAGCGGCACCAGGATATTGGCGTCCAGGAGCTGAACAGCCAGATAGGCGATCATGGTCCAGGTGAAATGGCCGCCCCAGCCCCATTGAAAATAGGCGATGGCCAGCACGGGCATGGTCACGACCACGGCCCCGACATAGGGCAAAATGACCGACAGCCCCACCAGCAGGCTGAGCAGCAAGGCATAATCCAAGCCGGCGATCAAAAAACACACATACGTCGCGGCCCAGACCACGAGCACTTCCCAAATCCTCCCCCGAACATAGTTGCCGGCCTGGATTCTGACGTCCAGCCAGACCTGGCTGGCCAGGCTGTGATCCTCGGGCAAAAATCCGCCCACCCAGGCCAGGATTTGCTTTTTGTCCTTCAGGAAAAAAAAGACCATGAGCGGCATCAGCACCAGATAAATCACGAAAGAAAACACCGAGCGCATGGACGCCAGGGAAAAGGCCAGGGCCTGCTGGCCGTAGAGGGACAGCTGGGTGGTCAGGCCGTCGAGAATCGCCTGGGATTGGGACGGCGTCAGCAGCTTGGGATATTTTTTGGGCAAATGCCGCAGCATGTCCTGCCCCTGGGCGATGATGCCCGGTATGTCGTGCACCAGCCCCGTGACCTGGGAGATAAGCAGTGGCACCAAGCCCAAAATGAGCACGGCCAAAAAAAGCATGAACAGGCCGAAAACAACGCCCACGGCCACCAGACGCGGACAGCGCAAATTCTCCAGGGCCCGGACCACGCCTTCCAGCAAAAACGCGATGACCAAACTGGCGATGACCGGCGCCACCAAGTCACCCACCGCCAGCACCAGGACCGTGCACACGGCCAGGACCATGAACAGAATGAATCGCTGGGGGTCGAAAATGACATTGTGCAGCCACTGCCGGATAAGATCCATGAGCATCCTCGCGCGGGTAAAGGGGAACGCACGAATTTAGGCCCGGGCCAGGGGGCGCGTCAATGCGCCTAGCGCGGCGCACTAAAAAAAGGCCGCTCCAGATGGAGCGGCCCGAAGGATTCCGAAGCCAGCCGGCGGTCGGAATCCGGCGTGGGAAGGAGGGCTGGGCGACAGGCCTGTCCGGGAAAAACTACCGGATGAAGAGCATCTCCATGTAGCTCGGCAGAACCCAGAGATCATCGGCGACGATGGTTTCAAGCAGGTCCGCGTGCTTGCGTACCTCGGCCATGGCCGGAAGGATCTTGTCGCAAAAGAACTTGGCCTGGGCATGGGCGCCGTTGCCCTTGTCGCCTTCCACCAGGGCCTGGAGCTCATAGGTCACCTTCTGCATGGCGCGCAGGTTGGCGGTGAGCTGGTCCAGGGTGGTGGTGCCGTATTCCTTGCCAATGGCCTTGAGGTTGGCGCAGGCCTGGGCCAATTCATTCTGATAACGGAACGCGGCCGGGAAGATGATGGTCGTGGCCATGCGGACCATCAAATTGGCCTCGGTCTCGATGGTCTTGCAGTACTGCTCCAGATAAATTTCCTCGCGGGATCTCAACTCGGCCTCGGTCAGCACGCCGTATTTGGTGAACAGCTCGATGGTCGAGGGCGCGGACAGCATGGGCAGGGCGTCGGGCGTGGTCTTCAAATTGGCCAGACCGCGTTTTTCCGCTTCCTTGTGCCATTCTTCGGAATAGCCATCCCCGTTGAAGATGACGGCGTCGTGCTCCTCCATGATTGTCCTGAGCAGCGACTGCACGGCGGCGTTGAGTTTGGAAGGATCCCCGGCCGTGGCCTGTTCCAGCTCCGTGGCGATATAATCGAGGGAATCGGCCATCATGGCGTTCAGAGCCACCTGGGAGCCGGCGATGGACATGGACGAACCCACGGCCCGGAACTCGAAGCGGTTTCCGGTGAAGGCGAAGGGGCTGGTGCGGTTGCGGTCGCCCGGGTCCATGGGCAGGGGGGGCAGGGTGTCGACACCGATGTTCATGACGCCTTTTTGCTTGCAGCTCTTGGCGCCGCCGTTCTTGATCTGCTCGAAGACGTCGGCCAGCTGCTCGCCCAGATACATGGACATGATGGCCGGCGGGGCCTCGTTGGCGCCCAGGCGATGGTCGTTGGAAGCGCTGGCCACGGTGGCGCGCAACAACGGGCCAAACTTGTGCAGGGCGCGAATGGCGGCGGCGCAAAAAACCAAAAACTGGGCGTTTTCGTGCGGCGTGTCGCCGGGGTCGAACAAACATCCGACTTCGTCGTTGCCGATGGAATAATTCAGGTGCTTGCCGGAACCATTGATGCCGGCAAAGGGCTTTTCGTGCAGCAGGCAGACCATCCCATAGCGCTTGGCCACGCTGCGCAAGACGGTCATGACCAGCTGGTTGTGATCCGTGGCCAGGTTGCCCTGCTCGTAGATGGGCGCGATTTCGAACTGACTGGGGGCGACCTCGTTGTGGCGCGTCTTGACCGGCACGCCCAGCTTGAACAGCTCGCGGTCCACTTCCATCATGAAGGACAGTACGCGACGGGGAATGACGCCGAAATATTGGTCCTCGAATTCCTGGCCCTTGGGCGGCTTGGCTCCGAACAGACTCCGGCCGGCGATGAGCAGGTCCGGACGGGCAAAGACAAAATTGCGGTCAATGAGGAAATATTCCTGCTCCGGGCCGGCATAACTGGTCACGGGCAGCTTGGTCTCGACGCCAAAGAGCTTGAGCACGCGCTTGGCCTGCTTGTTCAGGACCTGTATGGAGCGCAACAGCGGCGTTTTTTTGTCCAGGGCCTCGCCGGTCCAGGACACGAAGGCCGTGGGGATGCACAGGAAGGTGCCGTTGGGATTTTCCAGAATGTAGGCCGGACTGGTCACGTCCCAGGCGGTGTAGCCACGGGCCTCGAAGGTGGCGCGCAGACCGCCGGAGGGAAAGCTGGAGGCGTCGGGCTCGCCCTGGATGAGCAGCTTGCCGCTGAACTCGGCGATGGCGCTGCCCTTGCCGTCCGGGGTCAGGAAAGAATCATGCTTTTCCGCGGTCAGACCGGTCAGTGGATAGAAAACGTGGGTGAAATGGGTGGCGCCTTTCTCGATGGCCCAGTCCTTCATGGCATTGGCCACGACATCGGCCACGGACGCATCCAGCTTTTCACCCAACTCAATGGTCTTCTTCAAGGATTTGTAGACATTCTTGGGCAGGCGGTCGCGCATGACAATGTCATTGAAGACATTGCAGCCAAAAACATCGGTGGGCGAGGTTTCGCTGAAATTCAAGGGATCGTGCAGGGGTTTATAATCGGTGATGGCCTTGATGGCGTCCCGACGGGCCGAAAGTCCGCTCATGATATCCTCCAGGACAAGTTACGAATATGTTCTGCCGTGCAGTATCAGGCAAGATG
>RZYB01000091.1 GCA_009930495.1 Deltaproteobacteria bacterium | reverse complement strand
GCTGATACGGTGGAGCCAAGGAACATCCGACAAGGAAAATGGTCAGGATCCACAAACGATGTTTCACAAAGGCTCCCAGCGATTGGAGTGCGGTTGCCCGACGCGGCCTATAAAGTCGTCACACGTCGAGCCGACGTAGGCCCCATGGATGGCGCGAGACACTAAATATGACATTAAACTAAACAATTATAGTTTAAGTACCATCATAAAACAACCCCCAGCGGACAATTCCACACACCAAAAAGAGTCGCCAGCCGTGCGTCCACGAAACCGGCCCATGTCAGTTGTACTGGTTTACGTTTTTGTTGAACGCCCGTGGAGTCGGTGAGGCATGAACAGGTCTACCCGCCCGCGACACGGTGAGCGATGCCTGAAAATCGATCATGGAATATTTGGACTGGTTCAATAAAAATCGGCCACATTCGCGCTTGAGTAGAAAAACGCCTGACGAGGCGTACGCCGAATGGATGCCGCCGATGAACGGTGCGATGTAGGCAAGAAGGAGCTTCCACCTAGAAATCAGGCGAATCTTTTCAAGCGAACCGAGCCATTTCTCATTTCTAGGGTCGATCTGATTGGGTCCAGCACTCCGAACCCTTGGGCGCGGGCTTGGGGTCCGCGGCCAAAACCAGCAGGATGCCAACCAGGGGAGACAGGAGCATGCTCGCAAAAAAATTCCCCCAGAAACCGAATTTGCAGTTCCTGCCCAAAAAAGCGACGATCAGGCTTCCGACAAAAAAAATCAAAAAGAGGAACATCGCATACTCTCCGCTTCCGATTAGTGCGTTCGACACGCCGCATCACGGCGCAGTGTCATTGTATTTTTCAAACAAATCTAGGGTTTTTGCGAAATATCTTTTGTTGGATTAAGTAAAATCCTGTCAATCCGATCTATAAAATCCACCATATCGGACTCACGCAAATCCCAATTAAGACCTCCGCCCGCAGAACGCACGAGTCCTTCGCTCGACGCGTTGCCGGGGACGCTTGGACCGCTCTGAACATCTTGCATCCGCGATACGCTGGCGTTGAGCGTATCCGTCAGCCTGGGCGTGTCCTGAGTGTTCAAAATGATAGGCAAGCCATCTTTTCCGCTACCCACGACAACAACCTTGGCATTTTCCGAGGCCGCGAGCTTGGCCGTGGCCTGGATGCCCTCGTAGCGCAGATAATTCTCCGTCATGTTTTCATTCACGAGAGCCTGGTAATATCGGACCCCCTGGCCTTCAATAGCCTTTCGCTTGGCCTCTTCCTTGGCTTCAAGTAGGAGATAATGATAGCGTAGATACTGTTGCTCGGCGATCAGCTTGTCCACAATGGATGTCCTGAGCAATTCGGGCAGGATGATCTCCTTGACGACAAATCCATGAATAAGGACAGGGATGCGTCCCATCTCCTCAATGGCTTCAACGAGCATTTTGTCCTGCAATTCTTGCCGCGCCGTGGAATACAACGCATCGGGCCGATAATTGCCAACGGTTTGGCGCACCGCGGAAGTCATGATCGGCAGGATGATTTTCCTCTTGTAATCCGGGCCGATCTGCTGGTGCAAGACGGGCAGCCTGTCGCATAAAATCTGATACCGCAGCGATACCTGGACCGTCACCGTCAGACCGTCCAGGGTCAACACGTCGACAGACTGGGTTTCTTCCTGGATGCGGACATCGTAAACGAAAAGGATATCCCAGGGCGGGATGACATGCAGTCCTTCCTGGTACGTTCTGTCCAAAATCGTGCCTCCGAAAAACCGGGAATACAGGACGCCCAATTCGCCAGGATGCACGGAAACAACGATTTTTGGCCACAGAAACACCAAGACCACCACCGCAACGAGGCCGCTCGTCACGAAACGTGTCCTGTACCGACATAAGAACCAACGTGCCTTTTCAAAAAATTGTTTCATCATTCAGATCGATATTGTTGTTGTGAGTATAGAGCAGCTCCTCTCCAAAATTCATCCAACATATAATCAACGCATTGCCGTTCGAAAGTAACACATCTTTCTTTATCATTTGCAGTTTGCCCAACACACATACTATACATTACAGGACACAAATTAACATTTTTAATAAAAAAACCGATATCAGGACGTGAAGTCAATCTGCTTCTTGCTTGACTCACAAGACTTTTTGCATAAGAATTATTACACACCCTAATACGCTGTTTATAATCATCATTTTCTGCATAGCACTGTAAACGATCTCGAATAATTTTTTCATTTTCATTCGCGCTCACAACTGATGGAAGCGTGTTATTCACTTTCTCGTAAAGCTCGCGTACAAAATCAATATTTGTTTTGGATTCAATTTTTTTGAAATCCGTGGCGCGCAAGATAAGCAACCCGAAAAAGAGAACAATTCCAAATACAAGAATCCTCATGCCGCGTCTCCATCGTGACCATTATCAGTGAACATGCCATCGCGCATGTTCAAAACCCGGTCGGCCACGTGAAAATAGCGATCATCATGGGAGATGGCCAGAACGGTGTGTCCTTCGCGTTTCAGGTCTGGCAGGAGTTCTTCATAGAAAAACTTCCGGAAACCAGGGTCGAAATCCGCGGCAACTTCGTCCAGGAGATATACGTCCCGGTCCTCCAGCAGGGCGCAGGCGAGAGCCAGACGTTTTTTCTGCCCGGCGGAAAGGTCTAGCGTGGAAAACGAGCCGTCGGATTCCAGCCGCACCTTGGAATCGATACGCATCAGCTCGAGAACCTTCCGCATGCGCCGGGCCGAGGCGTCCACGCCCAAGGGACGGCTGAAAAGATGAAAATCCGTGGGCAGGATGGTGAAGAGGTTGCGGTACGCCTCCATGCCCACGTCCGAAAGAGCCATGCCGTTCAGGAACAATTCGCCGGATTGCGCGGGATAGAGGCCGGCCAGGACATTCATGAACGTGGACTTTCCCGATCCGTTCCCCCCCCTGACGAAAACCAACTCTCCCCGCTCGAGCGAAAAGTCCTTCACGTGGACACCGAACAGGCGCAAGCCCTGGCGATCGAAATAATCGAAACGCACGTCGCGCAACGATAACGACTCAAAGCCGGGAACCTTGGGGTCGGGATGCTGCCAACGGGCCTCGATCCCCTCCTTTTCGAACGGCTCCGCGATGGCGTCCAAGCGGCTCTCGAACAGGGTCAGCTCCTGCAGATTCATTTCCACCTTGGTCAGCATGGGGACAAACCCCACAAGACTCATCATTGGGCTCAGACAGAACATGCTGAGAATCAGCAGGGTGGAAGTGGAGGTGGCGTCGAGTTGCAAAAAGCCGGGCATGAGGAAAAGGACAAGGCCCAGAATCAGCAGGTTGAACACGGCAAAAAACGAAATGGCCCGTCCATGGCCGCGTTCGGCGGACTCCCTTGCGCTCGACACCTTGTCGAGCCCAGGGGTGATCTCCCCCATGAAGAGATCCGTTGTCTTGGGCTTGTGGAGCTTGAGCTGTGTCAATCCATGCTGAAGGTGGCGCAGGCTCGCGGAGAAATCCATCTCCGCGCGGCGTGAGGAGTCCATGAAGGCGTAGACTCCGTGCACGAGGCGCAAAAACGTAAACAGCCCAAGCCCCAGAAAGGAGATTACCGCCACTGTGCCCAGAAAGGACACGGCGAGCATCTTGGCGAAGGCCACCAAAATCATGACCGTGCTGGCGGCGGAGGCCATGAGCATGCGCGAGGCCTCCACCACCATTTCGCGTTCGTCGAGCAAGGCGGACTGGACTTGTCCCGGATCCAATTTGGCATACTCCAGCTGGGAGACGCCACGCAGCTTGGTCGCGACGCGCATCCGCCATTCCATGACTCCCCGCAGGGCGATGAGCGCGGTTTGCTCCGTCATGTAGCGGAACAAACGGTAGAATATCCCAAGACAGACCAGAAAGGCCAGAAAGGTGTGAAAGCGGATGCCGTCCGCGAACATCTGCTCCAGCCCCTGCAATACGCTGAACACGGCAAGGCCCTGCATCAAACCCGCGGCAAGGCATGCCGCGACCAATTTAGGGCCTTCCGTGCCAGCCTGCTTCCAAAGCAACGTGAAAAAATGAGATTGTTTGAGCTGCAGCATGGAAATGAGAAACTTCGCGCTCCATTGATTACACGGATAGTGGGCTCCGGGTGCTGGGCCGTCGAAAGGCGGCCTCATGCGATACCCGGCGAGGGAAGCCGCCCCGCTCCTCCTCCCTGCGCAGCAACAAGAAGAAGCGATGGACCGGCCGCAAGCTTCCGCGGAAAAAAACCGTCATCCCGGCCGTGGGCGATGCTCAGGACAAAAACTAAAGCGTTGCTTCGGATTCCGGAGTCGACGCGTCCGTGGCAACGTCCTCTTTCTTCGCGGGCTTCATTTTGGAAACAAATGCCTTGCCTTCTTCCAGCTTGGTTTTGAAATAGGTCTTGGTTTCCTGGACGTCGAGGTTCATGAGGTTGCCACCTTCCCTGAAGTGGCGGTCAAAAACCTTGCCAATGGCATAGGTGGACGCGCCGCCGACAATGCTGATGGTCGCTCCGCCGGCCGTGGTGCCGATGAGGGGAATGCTCTTGAAGATGGATGCAAAAAACGGAACCGTGGCGACCGACAGCACCCCGCCGCAGAGAGAGGAAATGATCGATTTCACCCTCTCCTTCTGGAACTCGACGCCATACGCATTGGCCAGGGCGTGAATCAGCTCCAGCTGGATCGCGGTCAGACCGGCGATATCAACCAAGGGAACGGGCACGAATCCGACCCCGATAGCCGCATAGACACGCTTGCGGATGATCGCGTCGATTTCGCTGGCGCTTGGCGCTGCCGCCGGGACGGCCTCGGTTTCGACATCATGTTGAGCCTGGGCTTGGTGTTCGGTCGCCTCTGTCATTGTTTCGGAATTCTTTTCCACCATCTCGCCACCTCGTTTTGGTTTGGTTGCAGGTTGTGCCGGACATCTTCGGGCAGCCTATTTGGCCCTGGTTTCATTTCGGACCGGTGCCAGACTGGAGTCAAAAATTTCATCCGCCGTGATTAGCAGCACCAGCGGAACATCGAGCTTCAAATCGCTCGCGGTGTCCAAATTGAGCGTGATTTTGGGACGGTACTGACCCTCGACCGACGGCAGGCCCTCTGGAAGCAACCCCAAAAGTCGGGCGATACGATCCGCGTAAAAATTTCCAAGCGGCACATAGTCCAGGGTGGACAGCCCCATGAGCGCCCCCCTGCGCACCTGCACGCTGCCGTCGCGCGCGAAGGTCCGGATTCCGAGCTCATGGAGGCTGTCGAATATCGGCTTTGGATTCGCCTGGGTCCAGTCAAAACAATTCAAGGCGGAAATGTAAAACGAATCAATTCCCTGTGCTATCAACTCCCGCACCCCTTCGGTACAGGACTGGAGGCTCTCCTCCTTGTCCAACCCCGCATATTCCACAAGCGTGAACCCACGATCACGCGCGACCTCGCGCGCCTCGTTCACATTGGAATAGGAGCGCCCCTCCGGGGAATCGTGGTACATGACGCCAAGCCTGTTGAAGGGCAGGGCCTGGTGAAAAAGGACAAAGACCTTCTGCCATTTGTCCTTGGTGTACAGGAGGGTCAGATTGAGCGCCCCCGTTCCCGTTTCCGCGTCGATGATGCCCGCGCCCACGGGGTCGGCGACATCGATGGAGACGATGGGCGTCTTGGTGTTGTTTTCGGCCAACAGGGCCTTGGTCGCCACGGTGCCCATACTGATGATCAGAGCCACGGAGGGGTCGGCCATCAAGCGTTTAGCTTCGGCGCGATACACGGCCGGGTCCACCTCCCAGCCGGGACTGACATGGAGGGAACTCGGAAAACAAACGTGTTCCAGAAAACCCAGGCGCGAGAGAGCGGCCGTGACCTCGTCACGCAAAAGCGTAAACTCCCAATACTGCCCAGCTTCAAAGTATGCGATATTTTTTAATTTACCTGGATTGCTCGGCTGTGTTCCGGGAAGAACAGCGGGAACCGCCCCGGACCGTTCGCGAGAGGAAGAGTTTTTCTCAGCCGGGCAAAAGGAGGCGAGGCCCAAGCACAGAACGAAAAGAAAAAAGAAGATTTTGAACTTCAACCCGCGCGTGAGCAAATACGGCTCCTGATGTTTGCAAGGGGCTCCAACGAAAAGGAAACGGCAATCTTCACCGTAGGCGAACAGCTTACCAGAATATCATCTCAACCGTCTAGAAAGAAAGGAGCGTGGAACTGAGCCACTTCTCCCTGGACGGTGACGCTCAGGCGGTTGATACCAGCGCGCATGTCCGTGGTGCCGGGAGCCAAATATACCTTGGTCGCGGTCGTCCTCAGCATCTCCCCTCCAGCACGGACAGGAGCTTGGTCGGCGCTGCTTCATCGAGGTCCGCCGGAATATCGAGTGCATACCGATCCGCGACCACGAGTCCAAATGAAGGAGCCTTCGGGGCCAAGGTAAACGGCACGGGCACGACCGATGGCTGCACGGCGGAAGCGTCCATGGACGATCGCGACTTGCGTGGCCAGTACCGAAACGAGTGCACGCTTAGGCCGTGCGTGGTGCAATACCTAGACTTGCTCACGCCACTCTGCCGCCACCGAGCTACATGCTCCAGCCACCAAGACGCACGCGCCTCAACTGTCCGGGGACAGTTTCCACATCTCATAAGCCGTGTTGACCCTGTCCAAAAGATGGCTCATCTCCACCGGCTTGATCAGAAAATCAAAGGCCCCGCTGGTCAGGCAGACGGCGGCATCGTCCGAAGTGGCGTGGCCGGTGAGAATGATGACCTGCACGCTTGGCAGGCTGCCCTTGATTTCCCGCAGCACCTCCTGACCGGTCATGCCGGGCATCTTCAGATCGAGCACGACCACCTGGCACTTCTTGGCGCGCAAAATTTCCACCACGTTCCTGCCGATGGAACACAATTCCACGTCGATCCCCTTGCGCCTGAAAATCTTGGCCGCAGTTTCCAGATAGCTCTCCTCGTCGTCAACCAGCAGAACCCGCAATGCATCATCCATATGTTCACCTCTTCGTAAGCTCGCACATGAACAGGCCGCCCCAAGACGGCGTGTTCATTTTGAATTTTTCCAGCAATCATTCAAGGGGACGAAAACCCCTTAAACGCACGCCACCGGGCATGTTCCCGTCATTCCAAGGAAGACGGAACCCTGGGCAACAGGACATAGAAACTCGTCCCCTGCCCCTTCACGCTGCTGAAATCCAGAACTCCCTTCATGCTCTCGACAATCCCGTGACACACCGAAAGCCCCAGGCCCGTCCCGCTGCCGGCGGGCTTGGTGGTGTAGAAAGGCGTGAAAATCAGCGTCTTCTGGTCTTCGCCTATGCCCGCCCCGTTATCCCTGATTTCGACGCGGACCATGTCCGCGCCCTCGGCGGAACACGACAGCACGATTTCTCCGGGCCGGATCTGGGACGTCTCGCTGACGGCGTACATGGCATTGTTGAGCAGATTCAGCAAAACCTGCTGCAAGCGGGAGGGATCGACATGCACGACCAGCCGGACAGGGGGAATTTCGACCCGCAGGGCAATGTTGCTGAGCTGAATTTTTTTTTGAATCATGGTCAGCACTTCGGGTATGAACTTGGCCACATCGATGTTCTGCGCCTCGGACTTTCCAGCCCGCCCGAAATTGAGAATGGAGTGCGTGATGCGTGCACAGCGGTCGATCTGCAGCTTGATCTGATTGACGCTTGCGGCCATCTCGTTCACGTCGCCCAGAAAATCCGCGTCCTCTTTGGCCCTGGCCCTGAAATCCTGCAGCAGCATTTCAATATAGGCCTGGTCGCTTTTCATGATTTGCAGGGGATTGTTGATCTCGTGCGCGAATCCGGCGGCCATTTCCCCCAACTCGGCAAGCCGACCGGCCCGATACAGCTGCTCGCGCAGCTTTTCGCGCTCCTCGTCCCGCTGCCGCAGCATTTTTTCCATGTACCCCGTCAGATACAGCGACGACAGAAAAACGATGATGCCGCCGCAAAGCAGGGAAATCCCCAGGAAAAGCACAGTGGAATCGGCGGCGCTGAAAAGCGGTCCGGACTGTTTCCGGGCCCCCAGAATCCACCCGCCGTGGCTCATGACGGAGCTTGAGTAGGCGGCGTCGGAAAGGGAGTCCCTGAACGCCGTACCGAGACGACCCATGAACACATGCTCGACCAGCGCCCGATCTCTGGTCAGAACCTGTCCGCCACTCCCGGCAATGACTTCGCCCTTGGGATTGACGAGAAACAGATCGACGTCCTCGCCGCGTCCCACCGTAAAGAGGGGCGGAAAAATTTCCGCATCCAGGGAGGCCCGCATGACAAAAATTTTGTCGCCTACGTTGAACCGCAGCGCCACGACACAAAGCGGAAACCCCACTTGGCCGGAAACCACGCTGCCGACGCTGCGACCCCTTTCCAGGGCTTCATCCAGCCAGCGCCCCGGCACGGCATGCGTTCCCTTGTAGACGCTTGGTCCGGCGTAAGCCAGCACCGCCCCTTTGGAATCGACAAGAGCGATATCGACAAGCCCTTTGTGTTTGACTGCCAACATCTTGAAAACACTTTCAAATCCGCCAGCATCAGGGTATTCTGAAAGCTGGAGGCTGGCCATGGCCAGGTCGCCCAGAAAATCGTCCAGAAAACGATCGACCACGCGCGCGTTGTACTCGGACAACAGGGTCAATCTCTCCAGAACGCCCTGCTGGGCATGATTCCAGAAAAGATATCCGCCTGTTCCCAGAGCCAGGAGCACGGGAATGAACGGGGCCAGGAGCATGGCCACGAAAAAATTCCGTTTTATGGCTTGACGCGTATACTGGCGCACGGCGTCCCGCTAGCGGACCCCGGCTTCTTCAAAAGCGGTGTATGCCGTCTCGACGATTGTCTTCAGGGCCACGGGCTTGAGCAGATAGGTATAAGCCCCGTAGGCCATCCCGCGCACGCCCATTTCTTCGCCGCCATGCCCCGAAAGAAGGATGACCTGAATCCGGGGCCAGGCGAGCTTGATCTCGCGCAGGGTTTCGATTCCGTCCATTCCCGGCATCATCACATCGAGGATGACCACGTCAAAATGCTCTTTCCCTAGCAGCAAGAGCGCCTCCTGCCCGCCGCCCACTCCCGTGACCTTGAACCCCCTGCGCTCCATGCGCTTGACCAGGGTCTCCACAAAATCCTGCTCGTCGTCGACCACCAGCACCGAAGGTCCGTCATTCACGAGCGCAATCTGTACGTCGTTCTTTTCAGTCATGATGTTTCACCGGCAAAAGAATTATGAATTCGGTCCCCTTTTCAGCCTCGGACTCGAAGCGGATGCTCCCCCCCAGCTTGCTGATGATCGAATAGCTGATGGAGAGCCCCAGTCCCGTCCCCTCGCCCACCTTCTTGGTGGTGAAGAACGGGTCGAAAATTCGCCGCTGCACCTCCTTGTCCATGCCTGGACCGTCATCGTGGATGCTTATGCTAACCATGTCCGCCTGCTGGTCGTATCCGGTGGCGACGGTGATGTGGCCGTTGCGGTCTATGGCGTCGATGGCGTTGTTGAAGAGATTGAGGATGACCTGCTGAATCTGGGCGGCGTCGGACTGGATGGTCGGCAGATCGGGCTTGAGCGACCAGACCAGCTCTATGTTCCGGAAGCGGATCTCGTTCTCGAGAAATGCGGTGGTCTGCTTCAGGACATCGTTGAGATAGATGTCGTTGCAGACAGGCTCCATGCGCCGCGCAAAACCGAGCATGCGGTGCACGACCTTGCCCGCCCGCTCGACATGCTGTTCGATCTTGTCCACGGCGTCGGCGAATTCCTGGAAATTCGCACTGCCCTTGACGTCCTCCTCTTCGAGCAGGTCGCGCATCCAGCCGGCCTTCTCGCGGATGACCGCGAGGGGATTGTTGACCTCGTGCGCCACTCCGGCCGCGAGCTTGCCCAGGGCGGCCATCTTGCTCGATTGGATCAGTTCCTCGTTCATCCGCGCCTGCTGCCTACTGGCGTTCTCCTGCTGGGTGACGATCATGCGCGTGATGATGAGGGTGCCGAGAATGATCACGGCAAAGCCTGTGCCCATCACGCCCCATGTCGCCGTCCTTGTCTTGAAGAGGGGCTGGAGTTCGCCGCGCTTGTCCTCTTCGATGACGAGAAGCCACTCCTTTTGCTCAAGCCAGATGCCGCCCACAAAAATTTCCTTCTCATTATCCCGATGCTGCATCACCCTGGCTCCGGAAAAAGGAGCGCCGAGCATGGACGCATAGATGTCACGACTCTTGTTTCCGAATCTGGACCGGGTTTGCAGATCCCCGGCACGATTGACGAGATAGGCATCCCCCAGATCGCCAAGTTGCAGCCAGCGCACCAGGGAGTCGAAAATATCGGAATCAATGGTGGCCCGCAAAATCCAAACCTTGCCTTTCTCCTGCTTCTTCACGGCGATGATCATGTGCGGAAAGCCGCGAAATCCTTCAAAGACGTCAGAAACATAGACCTTGCGCAGCATGACCTCGTTGAACCATTTCTCGTTCTTGTAGTTGGCATGAGACAGGTTGTAGGGTCCGGAATAACTGACGTGCGCCCCCTCCTCGTTGATCAATCCGAGATCGATGAACGTCTTGGAGCTGAGCTGCATGGTGGCGAGAATGCTCTCTAGCACTTCCGGGGAAGAAAGGTCTTCGACGCTGTGGGAATAGGCCAGCGTTCGCAGCTGCGCGATCTGTTCGCGCAGAAAGAGATCAATGCCCTGACGCTTGTTTTCCGCGAGGGT
>RZYB01000090.1 GCA_009930495.1 Deltaproteobacteria bacterium | reverse complement strand
CGCTCGGAATAGGGAAAGACATGGGCGTAGCTCAGGGGCAACTGGTCGGTCACATCCAGGGTTTCCGCGAACAGCGCCTCTGTTTCACCCGGAAAGCCGGTGATGAGGTCCGCCCCCAGGCCGAAAACCGGCCAGATCGCGCGCAGTCCCGCCGCGAAATCAAGGATGTCGCCCGGCCCGTAATGCCCGCGTCCCATGCGTCGCAGCACGTCCGGGCTGCCACTTTGCAGGGAGATGTGCAGATGCTGGCTCATCAACCGGCTGGCGCCCAGGGTGTCCAGGGCCTTGGCTTTGAGATCCGCCGGTTCCAGGGAGCCCAGGCGCAGCCGTGCACGTCCCGCCCATTCCGGTGCCAGGGCCTGATCCACCGCCGACATGAGATCCCAGAAATCCTGGCGCGGGTGCAGGTCGCGGCCATAGTGGCGCAGGTTGATGCCGCACAGGGACAACTCACGGATGCCCGAGGCCAGTAGCCGTCTGGCTTCGGCGATGACCTCGGCCGGTTCGCGGCTGACGGACGCGCCCCGGGTTTTGGGGATGATGCAGTACGTGCAGCCGTGGGAGCAGCCGTCCTGGACCTTGAGCACGCCCCTCGCCCGGTTGTAACTGGTGATATCCAGGCAGGGGAAGCGTGACTCCGTCGGGCGCGGCGCGTCCGTATCAGGATGGCACAGCAAGGGTTTGTCTTTCTGGCCGACAATCTCGTCCACGCCCGGAAGGGCCGCGACACGGTCGCGGTCCGCTTCCACTGCGCAACCGGCAACCACGACCCAGGGTTTGGGCGTAGGGGCGGCAACGGCGCGGGTGAGCTTGCCCAGGTCCAGGATGGCGCGTTCCGTCACGGCACAGCTGTTGATGACGACGATGTCCGCCTGTTCGGCCGTGTCGATTTCCAACAGGCCTTCGGCCAGCCAGGCCTCCCGGATGGCGTGGGTTTCGTATTGGTTGACCTTGCAGCCCTGGGTGATCAGGAAGAAGCGTTGGCCGGGTTCACGTCGCATGGAAGGTTTCCTCGATGACGGCTCCGGCCAGGACCCGGCCGGCCTCGTCATAGACCGCCGCGATTTGTCCTGGCGCGGGCAGGGGGCGGGGTTCGTGAAAGGTGATGTGCATGTCATTCCTCGTGACCCGGATTCGCGCCGGGGCGGGGCGCTGGCGGTAGATGGTTTGGGCCAGCACTGTTTCGGGCCAGTCCGAGGGTGGCTGGAGCAGATTGGGCGCGGCCGTGCGGCAGCCCAGGGCCATGGTCTGGCTTTTGACGCCAACCACCAACCGATTGCGCGGCGCGTCCTTGGCGATGACGTACAGCGGTTCGCTGTACGCGACGCCCAGGCCTTTGCGTTGCCCCAGGGTGTGGCGCCATAGCCCTTGATGGTGGCCGAGCACCGTGCCGTCGGCCAGGGTGATGGGGCCTGGACCGCTCAGGCGGACGTGGCGGGCGCGTAGAAAATCATGGTAATTCGTGGGAATGAAGCAAATTTCCTGACTTTCCTCTTTTTCCGGTGGAACCAATCCACGCTGGGCCAGGGCCTGACGCGCGTCGGCCTTGGTCCACTCGCCCAGGGGAAAAAGGACATGGGTCAGGCGCTCGCGGGGCACGCGGGATAGAAAATAACTTTGGTCCTTGACTGGGTCGAGGCCCCGGAACAGGGCCGGGCCGGTTTGCGTGTCGCGCAGCCGGGCATAGTGTCCCGTGGCCAGCTTGTCCGCGCCCAGCTTCAGCGCCCGGTCCAGTAGCAGTCCGAACTTGATGGCCGGGTTGCAGGTCGCGCAGGGGTTGGGCGTGGACCCGCCCTGGTACGCCGCGATGAACGGGGCGACGACCAGCCTTTCGAATTCCTGGCGCAGGTCGAGCACATGGAGTTCCATGCCCATGGCCGCGCACAGGTCCTCGAGGGCGTGACGTGGTTCGGTATCGCGTGCGTCCAGAAAACGCGCGTGCACGGCCAGGGTGTGCGCTCCGGATTCGCGGACCAGGATCAGGCTCATGAGGGAATCGATTCCCCCGCTCAAGGCAACGGCGATTTTCATACGGATAAAAAAAGGCCGGAAGGTCCGGCCGTTGGTTCAGGCAAGGGGCGGAGCCGGGAGTTTGGGCAGATGCGCTTCCAGGGTCGCGGCCGTGCGCAGGAGCCGGGCTTCCTCCATGCTCCCGCCAAAGAGCTGCAGGCCCACGGGCAGGCCCGTGTCCGCGCCCAGGCCCACGGGCAGGGAAAGACCCGGCAGCCCGCTCAGGTTCAGGGAGATGGTGAAGATGTCCGTCAGATACATCTGGAGCGGATCGGCCGTGTTGGCGCCGATGGCAAAGGCCGTGGTCGGGCAGGCCGGCCCGCAGATCAGGTCGCAGTTGGTCAGGGCGTCCAGGAAGTCCTGGCGGATCAGGCGGCGGACCTGGGCCGCTTTTTTATAATAGGCGTCATAATAACCCGCCGACAGAACGTAGGTCCCGAGCATGATGCGGCGTTTGACCTCGTCGCCGAAGCCCTCGCTGCGGGAGCGGGTGTACAGGGTCGCGAGGTCCTGGACATGGGCGCTGCGGCGGCCGTAACGCACCCCGTCGAAGCGGGCCAGGTTGGAGCTGGCTTCGGCCATGGCCAAAATATAGTAGGTCGCGATGGCGTACTTGGTGTGCGGCAGGGACACGGGCACGATCTGGGCGCCCAGGGACACCGCTGTATCCACGGCCGCGCGGCAGGCCGCGGACACTTCGGTCGAGAGCCCCTCGCCCCAGTATTCCTCGGGCATGCCCAGGCGCAGCCCCTTGAGGTCTTCGGGACGGGCGCAGGCCGCGACGTAGTCCGGCACGGGCGCGTTGATGCTGGTTGAATCCTTGGCATCATGTCCGGCCATGACCTGGAGCACCTCGGCCGCGTCGCGCACGGTGCGGGTCATGGGGCCGGCCTGGTCCAGGGACGAGCCATAGGCGACAAGGCCCCGGCGGGAGACCCGGCCGTAGGTGGGCTTGACGCCGACAACGCCGCAAAAGCTGGCCGGCTGGCGGATGGAGCCGCCGGTATCCGTGCCTATGGACGCGAAACACTGACCCGAGGCCACGCTGGCCGCCGAACCGCCGCTGGAGCCGCCGGGAACATGGGCCGGGTTCCAGGGGTTGGCGGTTACCTTGAAGGCGGAGTTTTCCGTGGACGAGCCCATGGCGAATTCGTCCATGTTGGCCTTGCCCAAAATGATGGCACCGGCTTCCTTCAAGGCGGTGACGCAGTGGGCGTCATACACCGGAATGAAATTTTCCAGAATTTTGGAACCGCAGGTGGTGGGCAGGCCCTTGGTGATCAGGGCGTCCTTGATGATGATGGGTACGCCCCACAACGGCTTGGTGGCGTCGGGGCCGGATTGGTCCATGGACTGGGCCTGATGCAGGGCGTTTTCGCCGGCGATGTGCAGCAGGGCTGCAATGGCCGGCTCTGTCTGGGCGATGCGATCCAGGCAGGCCTGGGTGGTTTCCCTGGCCGAGATTTTTTTGTCGCGCAACAAGTCGCGGATTTCAGTCAACGAGAGCTGGCAGAGCTGGGACATGGCGTACCTTTATGAACAGAAGTGAACGGATGCGGTCTCGGTCTAGACGATGCGCGGCACAACGAAATATTCGCCGTTGTTTTCCGGCGCGTTGCGCAGGATGTCCTCGCGCGGGAATTCCTTGCTCGTTTCGTCCGGGCGAAGCACGCTGACGTGCGCCACCGGGGTGTACATGGGTTCCACGTTCGAGGTGTCGAGTTCGTTCAGTGTGTCCATGTACCCCAGGATATCGCCCATCTGGGCGGCCAGGATAGGGGCCTGCTCCGGGGTGATTTCCAGTCGGGCCAGGGACGCGATGCCCTGGACTTTTTCGGGGCTGATTTTCATGTTGATCCTCTGGTTAATTCGTTTGAGCCTGTGCGCGGCGGGCCTCTCGCCGGGCTTGGAGCGCGGCCCGGGTGGCCTGCATTTTTTGCAGGTCGGCCTCGATCATGCCCGCCCCGGTGGGCTGAAACAGAAAAAGATCCTGGCTGGCCTTGCCCGAAACCCAGCGCATGGGCGCCATGCTCCAGGACATGTGGCTGGCGGCCGTGGCCAGGGCCTGGTTGAAGGCCTCGGTGGAGTCCTGGCCCGAGCCCAGAAGGGCCGTGAAGCGGACAAAATCATAGCCTTGGGCCGCCCACAGGTCGGCTTCGCCCGACCCGCTTTCGGCCATGGCCTTTTTGAGGTTTTGGGCGGGCAGGCCGACGGCGGCCGGGTTCCAGGAGCTGGGGAACATGGCCAACCCAAAATACTGCATTTCCAGGTGGGTGTCGGCCACGTTTTGGGTCCAAAGCTGGGGGCCCAGTAAGAACAGACGCGTTTCCTCGTAATAATGAAAGAGCGGCGCCAACTGCTGCACCGCCAGCAGGGAGTCGGGCAGGAACACGGCCTGGAAGGGCGGGTCCGGGTTCTGGGCGTTCTTGTTGTCGCTGGCGCCGAGAATCGCGGCCACGGCCTTGGTCCAGCCCGCGGGGTTGCTCTCGTCGTAGTCCCGGACCACGCTCACCTGGACCCCCAGGGCATTGGCTTCTGTTTTGAAGACTTGGGTCATGGCCGAGCCAAACCGGTCCAGGGGATGCAGCACCGCGAACGAGGTGACTCCGAGGTTGGTGCCGGCCTGGATCACGGCTCGCGCCTGATCCGCCGGGCTGCTGAAGAATCGCCACGCTTCCGTGCCCTCGTTTTCGACATTGGGGAGAAAGGTCAGGAACCGGGCCGAGGTGTGCAGGCCGGCCAGACGGATTTTCTCCCAAATATCCTTGCGCAGGGGGCCGCCAATGATGGGTGTGCCGCTGGCGGCGCGCAATTCGTCCAGAAAGGTCGGGGATTCGGTGTTGATGAGCTTGATTCCTGGCCCGCCGCTCTGTGTCCGGCCTTCCCGCCAGGCGCAATCCGCGCCGCGCGCGATCTGCCATCCAACCTTGGAATATGGCCCGGACAGGGGCAAAAGCAGGGCCAGCTGTTGTCCGACCACGCCCATTTCCCGCTCCATGGCGCGTAGGCTGGCGGTAAAAAAATCCTTGTTGGCCAGATCGCCGGTCTGAACGACGGCCGACAGGCTCGGCCAGACCGTTTCCCAGGCAGCCTTGTCGGCCTTGAGCCGCTGCATGCCCTGGGACCAGACCACCATGGACCAGGGAAAGGCATTGGGATTCCCGGTCATGGATTCGTCCAGGATTTTTTGCAGGACATCGGCGGGCAGCGAGTCCGCCCGGCTCAAGGCCAGGGATTCGATCCCGCTTTTGGTCGCCGTGTCGGGCGCGGCCTGATGCAGGAATCCAAGGGCTTCGAAGGCCAGGCCATATTCGGGAATGGACCAGAAATACTCCGCCAATTCCTCGCCCGCGGCCTGTCGCGTGGTCCAGTCCAAATCATTTTGCTTGATCAGGCCGGTCAGGAAGGACGAGTAGGCATCCTGACCTTTCCTGGCCAGCAGAAGATGGGCGTTGGCCTGGTTCCAATCCCAGGAGGAGGTGGCGTTCCGGCTTTCCGTCTTCCAGGCCTGGAGATTGCGCTCGGCCAATTCGTATTCCCCAAGTTGGACCGCGCTGCCGACGGAGTGCCTCCATGCCTCGGTCCGGCCAGGGTCGCCCGGCTTGGTCGTGGCCAGATGCCGCGTGTATTTATTCAGGGCCTTTTGTGGATCGACGGCTTTGTAGCCGGGGAGACCCGTGCGTGACGCGGTGTCCGTCGGCGTCGAGCGGATGACGGCTTTGGGCGCGCACGCGGCGAAAAGCAGGAGCAAGGCGATGATCAGGGAACGTCTGAAGCCTGTTTTCATGGTGTTGGAGGACCTGGCCGGATCCAGGTGGGGCTTGGGAACATGTGTTCCGGTTGGTGCAAAAAAAGCCTGGCCCAGAATGGGCCAGGCTTTGAATATAGGGACCGGCAATTTGCCGTGTCAATGCTTACTTGACTTCGGTGTAATCGGCGTCAACCACGTCGTCGTCATCTTTCTTGGCGCCTCCCTGGGCCTGGGCGTCCGGACCGCCGGCCTGGGCGCCGGCGTCGGTCTTCTGGGCGTAGAGCTTTTCGGCCAGCTTGTGCGAGGCCTGGGCCAGTTCGTCCATGGACTTCTGGATGGCGTCGGCGTCATCGTTCTGCATGACGTTCTTCAGAGCCTCGGCCTTGGTCTCGATGTCGGCCTTCAGAGGCGCGTCGATGTTCTCGCCCAGATCGCGGATGGATTTTTCCGTGGTGTAGATGAGCGTGTCGGCGCTGTTGCGGACCTCGATCAGTTTCTGCTTCTTCTTGTCTTCCTCGGCGTGGGATTCGGCTTCCTTGACCAAGCGGTCGATGTCCGCGTCGCTCAGGCCGCTGCTGGCCGTGATGCGGATGGACTGTTCCTTGCCCGTGCCCAGGTCCTTGGCCGAAACATTGACGATGCCATTGGCGTCGATGTCGAACGTGACCTCGACCTGCGGCACGCCGCGCGGCGCGGCCGGGATGCCGGTCAGCTCGAAGCGGCCCAATGTCATGTTGTCGGCGCACATGGGGCGTTCGCCCTGCAGGACATGAATGGACACCGACGGCTGGTTGTCGGCGGCCGTGGTGAAGGTGTTGCTTTTGCGCGTCGGAATGGTCGTGTTGCGGTCAATGAGCTTGGTGAACACGCCGCCCAGGGTTTCGATGCCCAGGGACAGCGGCGTCACGTCCAGAAGCAGCACGTCCTTGACGTCGCCGGTCAGAATGCCGCCCTGGATGGCCGCGCCCATGGCCACGACTTCATCCGGGTTCACGGAGCGGTTGGGCTCCTTGCCGAAAAATTCGCCGACCTTTTTCTGCACCAGCGGCATGCGGGTCATGCCACCGACGAGGATGACCTCGTTGATTTCGGACGCCTTGAGGCCGGCATCGGCCAGGGCCTTGCGACAGGGCTCGATGGTCCGGGCGACCAGGTGCTCGCACAGGGCTTCCAGCTTGGCCCGGGACAGCTTCATGGTCATGTGCTTGGGCCCGTTCTGGTCGGCTGTGATGAACGGCAGATTGATGTCCGTTTCCATGGACGCGGACAGGTCTTTCTTGGCTTTCTCGGCGGCTTCCTTCAGGCGCTGCAGGGCCATTTTGTCCTTGGAGAGATCAATGCCGTTTTCTTTTTTGAATTCATCGACCAGATAGTTGATGATTTCGTGGTCGAAATCCTCGCCGCCGAGGAAGGTGTCGCCGTTGGTGGCGCGTACTTCGACAACGTTGTCGCCAACTTCCAGGATGGAGATATCGAAGGTTCCGCCGCCCAGGTCGAAGACGGCGATTTTTTCGTTGGCCTTTTTGTCCGAGCCGTAGGCCAGGGACGCGGCCGTGGGCTCGTTGATGATGCGCTTGACATCCAGGCCGGCGATCTTGCCCGCGTCCTTGGTGGCCTGACGCTGGGAGTCGTTGAAGTAGGCCGGCACGGTGATGACGGCTTCGGTCACGGTCTCGCCCAGGTAGGTCTCGGCGTCCTTTTTCAGGCGCTGCAGGATGAGGGCGGAAATTTCCGCCGGGCTGTATTTTTTGTCGCCGATCTGGACATAGGCGTCGTTGTTGGCGCCGGCCACGATTTTATACGGGCTCTTGGCGATCCAGTCCTTGAGCTTGGGATCGTCGAACTGACGGCCCATGAGGCGTTTGACCGCGAACACGGTTTTGTCCGAGTTGGTCACGGCCTGGCGTTTGGCGATTTCGCCCACGAGACGATCCTGGTCGGTAAAGGCGACAATGGACGGCGTTGTCCGGCCGCCCTCGGGATTGGTGATGCATTTGGCGTCCTTGCCTTCCATGACATAGACGCAGCTGTTGGTGGTACCCAAATCTATTCCGATAATCTTGCCCATTGTGGTCTCCTCTCAGGTATTCGGGAAATATCGTAAAATCGGGCACAAACTAACGCCGAAAAAAGGCTTGTAAAGGGTTTGTCGGACATTTTTTGCACAAAAAGGTGCCGGATTATGGCCCGTCGGATATGAAAAAGCCCCGGCGGACCGGGGCTTGGCGGTTATTTTTTCGGGGCGGCGTTTGGAAAGAGCCGCTCAAAGACAATGCCGCGCATGGTGTAGGCATGGGCCGCGTCATCCAGACGGACCACGGCGTCGGCGTCGGGGCTTGGTCTGGCGGCGCGCAGCGTCATGGTTTTGGACGCGGTCTGAACGGTCAGGGCATGCGTCGGTTGTTCCAGGCCGGTCCGGCGCGGGTCGTTTACCGGCAGGGCTTCGGCCGCGCTGACCCTGGCCAGGGCCGGGACAATGTCTTCCAGCTGGGCCTGTGTCAGGCCTTTGCCCTTGGTTTGGCGGAAGGCCCAGGCGGGCGTGGCCGTGGCATTTGTGGCGTTCGTGGCGTTGGGCCCGGGTTGGGCCGCGCGGGTCAGGACGGCCTCGGCCCCTGGCATGGTCAGGCGCAGTTCGCGCACGTCTGGGGCCGCGATGGAGAGCAGGTTGGTATCGATCCAGAATTGGGGCGACGGCGCGCGTCCCTTGAGGCCGATCTGGGTCAGCAGCGTCCCGGGAACGACGTGGACCGCGTTCGCGCCGTCCTCGCGCACGAACACGGTCCGGAAATCACCCTTGCCCAGGAGCAGACGCAGCACGTCGCGCTGACCTTGGCGCAGGGTCAGGCGCACGGCGCCGGCCGCGTCGAGCTGGAAATCGGGCAGCACGGCTTCGTCGTTGGCGCGCTGTTCGCCGCGCAGATTGGCGACGGTTTCCAGCAGATGGTCAATGCTGGCCGCGTTGGCCGGGGCGTTGTCCAGGCTGGCCACGACCCAACCCGCTTCTGTTTTGTCGAGGCGCACCGTGGCGTTGTCCGGTCCGGTCACGTCAACGCCGGTGATGCTTTCGAGGTCCAGGTCCTCTGGTGCGAAGCGGTGCAGGGATTCGGCGGTCATCAGATTTTGGGGTGGACTCGCGTTTTTTTTGTACCACAAGCCGGCGCCAAGCAGGGCCAGGATCACGGTCAGGATCAGAATGTTCTTGGTGTTCATGCGGCGTTCCTCATGTGCTGGGCGAAAAGGGCCCGTCTGCGTTTCCGGCTCCAGATCCGGAACAGGGCCAGGGCGGTGATGATGGCCGTGGGCAGGCCGTAGGCCAGAATTTTCCAGGTCGCGGCCGAGGCCGGGTTGACATTCAAAATGATCCGGTCCGGCACCTTCTTGCCCCGGATCTGGATCAGGTCCGGGCCAAAAGCCATGGCGTCCACGGCATTCATGATCAGATCGACATTGTGCTGCAGCATGTCGTCTCCGAACATGCTCGACCCGCCGATGAAGAGCAGCTCGCCCGGGGCTTGGGCCGTTTCCAGATGCTGCTCGGCCGGCGCGCCTTCGGCTTCGGGCCAGGCTGGCGCCGGTTCCGGCGGAGCCGGGAATTGGCCCGTCAGGCGGATGGCCACCGGAAAGGACGTGGCGTTCGCGGCCGGCGGGGTGATCTGGGCCTGGGTCAGGGTGTCGCTCACCTCGGCCAGCCAGGAGCGCGGGCTGGACGAAATCAGGACCGTGGCGTTCAGCCCGGCGGCGTTCACTTTGGCCTGATCCTGCGTGATGGCCGAACCCCACGGGAAAAACAGATCGTTCAGGCGGGCCGTGAGCGGGTCGTCGGCGTTCATGGAACCCTTGGCGAGCATGATCTGGATCGGCAGGTTGAGGCTCATGCCACCGCCGAACATCTGATCGACCTGATTGCGGGCGACGCGGATGGGCACGCTCTGTTCGTCCATGAGCACCTTGGGTTCCAGGCTCACGCCGAACTGTCCGAGCATGTTTTCCAGGCCCGTGGTCAGCGGGATGCGGGTGATGGCGAGGTTGCCCTGGGCCATGTTGTAGTCCCACTGGCTGGTTTGGGCGGCCAGGATGGTTTTGCGGCCGCCGGCCAGGGCACGTTGGATCTCCCAGGCCTGGCGTTCGGAAAGGGCGGTGGGCTGCATCAGCAACAGCACGTCGGCGTCCTGGGGCAACGGGTCCTGGGCCGAGATGGTCACGGGCCGGACCTGGTATTTTTCCTGTTCCAGCACCTGGTTCAGCAGGCCGAATTGTTCGCCGCCGACCATGGCCACCACCGGCTTTTTGGCCTGGGTCAGGCGGAAGGCCGTGGATACGAGATAATATTCCAGCTCGCCCAGACTGTCGGGCACGATATTGGGGATGATTTCTTCGGGCTTGTCCTTGTAGGCCACGCCGATGGAGGAATAGATCAGGTCGCTGACCGCGCCGGTCTGGCGCATGGCCGACACGGAAAAAGGTTCGATGCCTTTTTCGAGCATGCGCCGTTCCAGGCCGTCGGCGGGTTTCCGGGGCTGATCCAGGGGGCCGCCGGCCAGGACGTTGGCCGCGTGCATGTGCACCCGTTTGTAGGTCAGCTTGCCGTGGCTGGCCAGGCGCAGCTCTTCCAGCCGGTCCAGGACGTCACGCTCCAGGGTCTTGATTTCCGTGGGCATGTCCTCCTCGGGCGTGACGTAGTAGGTCACCTGCACCGGCACGGTCAGGTCGGCCAGGATGCGTTTGGAGGCGGGGCTCACGGTGTGGATCTTGCCTTCGGTCCAGTCGAAGCGGCCCAGGCTCATGTCGCCCGCCAAGCCGTTGAAGACCAAGCCGATTCCCAGGCACAGGCCGGTGCACAGCGCGAACAGGCCGCCGAAATTCCTGCGGCCCCGGCCCTCGATGTGCAGACCGTTCAGAAACAGAAAGAGCGCTGTCCAGACCAGAAAATAGGCCACGTCGGCCATTTCGATGATGCCCCGGCTGAAGACGGCGTAATGCCCGGTGGCGCCGAGCAG
>RZYB01000089.1 GCA_009930495.1 Deltaproteobacteria bacterium | reverse complement strand
CAAAATTCCACCGATCGGCCGCCAAAACCAGAAGTCCCGGACAAAAACCGGCACGTCCTGCCTCCCTGGCGGAAACAGACCTCGCTTTTCTCCAACAGCCTGTAAAAAAATCTATTTTTGACATCACGACGCCTGACGGTATGTCGCGGCTTCTGGCAGGCGCGCTCACAGCCGGAATAACCGCGCGCCCAGGGGATGGTCTTCCAAGCGCAGACCCATGTCGGCAAGCTGGGCGCGCAAGGTGTCGGCCAGGGCAAAATCCCTAGCGTGGCGCGCCTGATCGCGGCGACGGATGATCTCTTCCGCTTCCCGAGGCCAGTCCTTGGGAGCCAGGGGCAGATGCGCCCGGTCCAAAAATCCGAGAATCCGGTCGCAGGCCAAAAACTGCTCGGTCACGGCGGCGGCCTCGGCCGCGCTCAGCCGCCCGGCCTTGGCGTTGACCATCTTGGCAAAAGCGAAAAGACGCGGCCAGAAATGGGCCAAGTCCAGGTTGTCGTCCAAAGCGGCGGCAAACGCCGTCTTGAGCGCATAGACAGCCTGCTCCAAATCCGGCGCCAGACCGCCCTTGCCCCCGCCCAGACTGGCCGCGTTGGCCGCATCCTGCAGACGATGCTGGTTTTTGACCCACATGGCCAAGCTGTCTTCGGAATACGACAGGGTTTTCTGATAACTCGTGGACAACAGCCACAGCCTCAGGGCCGCGCCACTTCCGGCCAGGGCCAGGGCCTGATCCAGATCAGGCAGGACGACGCCGGGAACGCTTGCCGTCACGGGCTGAACCACCATCCAGGCCTGGGGGCGCACCCCGGCGCCGGCGCTCCAGATGGCGCTGAAATTGTCCAGATGAGGGAAGCGGTGCGACTCCCCGACGAGCATCACCGATACCGTGCCCAAGGTGTCCAGCGCAGCGGCGGCCAGTTGCAAAAACCAGCTCGGCCGGACCTTGCCCCATTCGGTCTCGACCACGTCGCCAAGCTTGAGGTCCTGCAGGGAGGCCCGCTTGAGCAGGGTGAAATCGGCCGGATTGTCCTTGACGTAATCGGCCAGATCAACGGTGTGCCCCAGACTCATGCCGGTCAGATCCAGGCCGGAAGTGCGGCCGTAGCCCTTGTCGCGGGTCACGTCGAAATAGACCGAACGCAGTTTTTCGTAGGCCTGCCCACGGGCCAGGAGCTTGCGGGCCAGCCCCAGGGCTCGCTCCTGACTGGCTCCGGCCAGGGGGAAAAAAGTCCCGGAGTCCAAACCCAGAATCCTGGCCCTGTCGGTCAGAGCGGCCACGGCGGCGGCCCCGAACCCGGCCAGACCGGCCTTGACCTCGCGCGCGGCGGCCAGGGCCCGGTCGTCCATGTCAGCCAGACCCACGGCCAGACGCGCGGCCAGCCCGCGCGCGGACAGGGCCCGACCCAAAACATCCATCCAGACCATGCGCCGCCAGGCATCCAGTTCTCCCAAATCGTCCAGACTCGGCCCCGGCGTGAACAGGGCATGGCCCCCGGCAGGGCTGTCCAGAATCTCCACCGCGCCCGTGGACACGCTGCGCACGCCCAGCCCGTGCTTGGCCGGCGGCGCGAACAGCGATGTCGAAAGATAGCGCTCGCCCGTATCCGGACAGATGAAAACAACAAGCCCGTCCTCGCCCTGCTCCTCCAGCTCGCGCGCCAGACGCAGCGACGCGGCCAAGGCCGCGCCCGCGCTCATGCCGGACAAAATTCCTTCTTCACGGGCCAGACGCCGGGCGCACTCGAAAGCGTCCTCGTCCTCGACACGCATGATCCTGTCCACGGCCTTTTTATCATAGATGCCCGGAGGATAGGATTCCTGCATGTTCTTGAGCCCCTGAATCTTGTGCCCGGCGTAGGGCTCCACGGCCACCACGCGGACCGCTGGCGCGGACTCCTTCATACGCTTGGCGATGCCCATGGCCGTGCCGGACGTGCCGAGACAGGCGACCACGTGGGTCACCCGGCCCTCGGTCTGCTCCACGATTTCCCGGCCCGTGCCCAGATAATGGGCCGCGATGCTGGCCGGGTTGTTGTACTGATCCATGAGGACATAGGTTTGCGGTTCCTCGCGGGCCAGACGGTAGGCCTCCTCGATGGCGCCGTCCGTACCCTGGCGGCCCGGAGTCAGACGCAGCTCGGCCCCGTAGGCGCGCATGATCCGCTGCCGCTCCTCGGACGCGGAATCCGGCATGAGCAGCGTCAACTTGTAGCCCTTGACGGCGCAAATCATGGCCAGACCCACGCCGGTGTTCCCGCTGGTGGGTTCGATGACGGTCTTGTCCGGCGTCAGCTCGCCGCTGGCCTCGGCCGCCTCGATCATGGCCAGGGCAACGCGGTCCTTGATGGAACCGCCGATGCTCTTGGCTTCGAGCTTGGCCGCGATCCGGATGCGCGGGTGGGAATATACGCGGTTCAAAGCCACGATGGGCGTGGCCCCGACCAGGGTCAAAATGGAAGGATGAATCATGGTCCAAACCTGTTAATGGATTGAATGCGAAGGGCCAGAACCTAGGCCAAAAGCCCTCCACGGGCAAGGCCCGCCCCGACTCCGCGAGCACCTCGCATTGCCAATGGGTCCGCCGTGTTGACAACAATAGACGACCGGTCTATTTCAAGCCGCATGACTTCCTCCACGCGTGAACACATTCTCGATGTCGGCGGCCGCATCATCCACCACAAGGGCTATACCGCCACGGGCCTGCAGGAAATCCTGCACACGGCCGGTGTGCCCAAGGGTTCGTTCTATTTCTACTTCAAGAGCAAGGAAGATTTCGGCCTGGCCCTTGTCGATCATTACCGGGCCAATCTGGCCATCGCGACCCGTCCCATCCTGGAGGATCACAGCCGCCCGCCCCTGAAGCGCCTGGAGCGTTTTTTCTCCTGGTTCCGCGACACCCTGGCCGCCGAGGGCTTCATCAAGGGCTGCCCCCTGGGCAATCTGACTCAGGAACTGGGCGATGTGAACCCGGCCTTCCGGGACAAGCTCAACCACGCCCTGGCAAGCCTGATCCAGGCCGTGGCCGGACAGCTCATCGAAGCGGCGGCGCGCGGCGAACTGTCTCCACGGCTCGACCCCGAAAACACGGCCCGGTTCATCATCTCGGCCTGGCAGGGAGCCTTGGTGCGCATGAAGGCCGTGGCCGGACCGGAACCGCTGGACAATTTTCAGACCATGGTCTTTCAGGTTCTTTTGACCTGAAACAGTATGCCGATGCCGACGGGCATCTTGTGTACACCCTCTTACTAGACGACTAGTCTACTACAAGGAGCTCCCATGTTTTTGCTGGCCACCCAAACCCCGGACAACGCCACGGACAGCGTGGCCGAAGTGTATGCCCACTTTGCAGGCCGCATGGACGTGCCCGCGCCGCTGCGCCTGCTCAGTGCCAGCCCGGAACTGCTGCGACTGCAGTTCGCCCAGATCCTGTATTTCATGCGTCATCCCAAATTGAGCTTTCCGGTCCTGGCCGCCATCCGTTTCCTGGCCGCGCGCCAGGCCGAGTTCGCGCACTGCCGGGTACTGAACCGCACCTGGCTGATAAAAGGCGGGCTAACGGACCGGGAAATGGACGACTTGGCCCAGGGCCTGGAGGTGGACGCCTTTTCGGTGGCCGAAAACGCCCTCTTGCGCATGGTGGGCAGGGTCCTGGCCAAGGACGCGGTTACCGCCGAGGACCTAACCGCCCTGCGCGATCTGGGTTGGACCGACGCCGACATCCTCGACGCCTGCGCCCAAGGCACGGCGCTCGTGGGCAGCGCCCTCCTGTTCGCGGCGTTTCAGGCCGTCGACTGACAACCGTGTTGCCGTGATCCTGGAAAAAAATCCAAAACCATAAAAGAAAAGCGCTCCCACAAGGGAGCGCTCACTTCACGCACGCACAAACCGTCTACGCCAGATGACGCCAGCGCAGCCCCAAAAGCCCGGCCAGGGCCGTGCCCAGCATCCAGACAGCGGCGGGAACGGGGACGGGAGACGGGTAACGGACAATCAAGGTTTGCTTTAACTGGTTGGTCGCGGAATAGGCCTGGATCACTTTGTACTCGGTTTCCAAAGCCAGAATCGTGGCGTCGTCCAAGGATTGGGGCAAGGAGCTGTACCAATTTTCATAAAATGTACGCTGAGAATTGGTATTGTAATATGGCTTATAGTTAGCATTGTCCGTTACTGCGGCCCAGATGGCGGACTGAAGGCCAACGGTTTCCCCTTCGGTATTGATCGTCGAGGCGTCGGGGGCATAGGTGTCCATCAGCCAGGCAGCCTGCAAATAATCCGGGGTCCAGTCGCGGACGGAATACGCATACGAATCTTGGCCAATGGAAATAGTCGGGGCAACGCAAAATCCGAATGTGGAAAAATTATCGTCGAATGTAAGATTGAATTGGGTGACTGTTTCAGTCCTCGTATATCCACCACTCGCGGAAGGCACAAACCAATCGGTTGCGTAGTCATAGGTCTTTCCCCACTCCACGGTCATGGTCGCCGCCTGGGCGCCGACGGCGCCCCATGCCATGACCGCAATCAAAAAAATCGTTCGCATCCATGTATTCATGAAAGCCTCCCGCCACTTGAGGTTGCCACGCCAGAACCCTTGTCGCGAAACAAATCGATCATCGTGTATCCCGCATCAAGTTTCACAGCGTTTAATCCACTGAAAATAAAATTTCTTTTCCTCAAAAAAAGCGACCGTGTCGGCCGTGTCCTACACATAGCCGACAACGGCGCCGCGACAAGCATGAAAAAAACGTGAAGCCGCTCATACTTTGGGCTGAGCTGGGCCCGGTCGATTCCACCCGCGCCCGTGGTTCGCGGAAACTGGTCTTTTGTCCACGTCCAGGATATAGGGCCTCAACAGCCATCCCTGGAGCCGGCATGACCACCTTACCCAAAATCCTTGTTGTCGATGACGAACGCTTTTTGCGAGTTTCCCTGACCGACTATCTGGAAGACTGCGGCTTTCCCGTCCAAGCCGCGGCCAGCGCCGAGGAAGGTCTGGAACAGCTGGAGCGGGATTCAGCCGATCTGTGCATCGTGGACATGCGCCTGCCGGGTATGAACGGCAACGAGTTCATTCTTCGGGCCCACGCCCGCGATCCGCGAATCCGCTTCATCATCTTCACCGGTTCCGTGGACTATTGCCTGCCCGAAACACTCCGCAAACTGGGCCTGACCCTGGACAACATCCTCTTCAAGCCCCTGACGGACATGGCCGAACTTCTGAATAAAATCACGGCGATTCTCCAACATGAGCCAGATTCCCCCACGCCGCCACGTTGAACTTCTCCGGCTTTCCCCGTAGACAACCACTCCATCCCGACATCCCAAGCCCCAGGATCTCCCATGCGCATTGGTCTTGCCACGGCACCCGTTCCCATATCCCTTGAACACGCGGTCGAAACCGTGCTGTCCTTCATCGACCAGGCCGCCGGTTACGGAGTCAATCTGCTCTGCTTTCCCGAAGCCTATATCCCGGGCATACGCGGCCAGGGTTTGACCATTCCACTGCGCGAACAGGACGAACTCCGCGCCGCCCTGGCCCAGGTCCGCCAACACGCCGCCGCGCGCCACGTCGGGGTCATCTTGCCCATGGAATGGCCTTCGGAACAAGGCCTCTACAATCTGGTCCAGGTGATTTCGCCGGACGGCAGGCTGCTTGGACGCCAGTGCAAGGTCCAGCTCGCCCCGGACGAAGAGGGAATCTATATCCCCGGACGGGGACGGCAGCTGTTTGAAATCGACGGGGTGAAATTCGGCGTGGCCATCTGCCACGAAGGCTGGAGATACCCGGAAACCGTCCGCTGGGCGGCCTGCAGGGGCGCGCGGATTGTTTTCCATCCGCAGTGCACGGGCAGCAACCGCACCGGACGCACCCCCATGGGCTGGGGCGATCCGGACGGGCCGTACTACGAAAAAGCCATGATCTGCCGTGGCATCGAAAACAGCATCTATTTCGCCAGCGTCAACTACGCCTTCGCCTTTCAGGATTCGGCCACCAGCGTCATCGCCCCCGACGGGAGCTGCCTGACCCACCAGCCCTACGGGCAACCAGGGCTCCTGGTCCAAAAACTGGATCTGCCCGAGGCCACGGGTCTTCTGGCCCAGCGCTACGCCCCGGACCGTTACTGACCCAGCCCGTACTTGCGCATCTTGGCGCGCAGCGTGACCCGGGTCACGCCCAAAAGCCGCGCCGCCTCGCTCTTGTTGTTGCCCACCTGCTCCAAGGTGCGGACAATGGCCTCCCGCTCGACGTCTTCGAGGGACTGTCCGCCCCCGGCCTGAACCGGCCGCGAATTCTCCAACGCATTGCGCACGGACGCGGGCAGGTCGACCTCGGTGATGGATTCCCCCGGCGCCAGGATCACGGCCCGTTCCACCGCGTTTTCCAGCTCCCGCACATTGCCCGGCCATTCATGGCGCAGCATGGCGTCCATGGCCCGTGGCGCGAAACCGCGAAAGGTCTTGTGATTGCGGGTGGCAAACCGTGTCAGAAAATGCTGGGCCAGAAGCGGAATGTCCTCGGCGCGCTCCCGCAGGGAGGGAACGCGCAAGGAGATGACGTTCAGGCGGTAATACAAATCCTCGCGAAAGGTTCCGGCCCGGACCTCGGCCTCCAGATCCCGGTTGGTGGCCGCCACGACCCGCGTGTCGATCCGAATGGGCCGATCGCTGCCCAGACGCTGTACCTCGCCCTGTTGCAGGGCGCGCAGCAGCTTGGCTTGCAGGGGCAAGGCCATTTCCCCGATCTCGTCCAGAAAAAGCGTGCCGCCATCGGCCTGGACAAAGCGACCCTCGCGCCGCCGGTCCGCCCCGGTGAACGCCCCTTTTTCGTGGCCAAAAAGCTCGCTTTCCAGCAGATTTTCGGCCAGGGCGGCGCAATTGACCGTGACCAACTCCCGTCCGGACCGGGGACTTCCCTGGTGCAGGGCCTTGGCCACCAATTCCTTGCCCGTGCCGCTTTCGCCCAAAATCAGCACCGAGGCTTCGGACGGAGCCACGGCCCGGATCATGGAAGCCAATTCGACCATGGCCGGCGAACGACCGATCATGTCAAAGGCCGGCCCCACGTCGCGGCGGAGCCGGGAGTTTTCCTGGCGCAGGCCGGCATGATCCACGGCCCGCTCCAGGGCCAGCCGCAATTCATCGAAATCAAGCGGCTTCTGCAGATAGTCATACGCACCGGCCTTGAGGGCTTCCACGGCCGTGCCCAGGGAGGAATAGGCGGTCATGATCAGCACGGGCAAAAACGGGTTGAAGTCCCGAATGCGGCGCAAGGCCTCGATCCCGTCCACCTCGGCCATGCGCACGTCGGTCAGGACAGCGTCAAAGGCCGCTTCCCGCACCTTGGCCACGGCCTCGGCCCCATCCACGGCCGTGGCCACCTCGTGCCCCCAGCTCGCGAGCATGGCCACGAGCATGGTCAGATGGGCCTTGTCGTCATCCACCACCAAAATACGCGCCTTCATCGTCCGCCCCCGTTGACTGGTATTTCCAAAATGACCTCCGTGCCCTGGCCCGGCTCCGAATCCACCCGCACCAGTCCGCCATGGGCGTCGATGATTTTCTGCACCAGGGGCAGGCCCAGCCCCGTTCCCTTGCCCCTGGTGGTGAAATAGGGATCGAAGATCCGGGGCTTGTCCTCGGGACGTATGCCCGGACCCGTGTCGCGCACGCGAAATTCCAGCCGGTCTCGCGACCGGGCCACGGCGGCGGTCAGGGTGCCGCCTCCGGGCATGGCCTGGATGGCGTTCAAGAGCACGTTGAGCAGGGCCTGCCGCATGCGGTCCGCGTCCACGCGCACCGGCTCCTCGGTGCCGATCTGAATCTCGACCCCGACGTTGGCCTCGCGGCAATCGCTTTCGACCAGCATCAGGGCGTGGCGCAACAGTTCGGACGGATTCTTGGACTCCAGGCGCAATTCCGAGGACCGGGTCAATTCCAGCAGTTCGGACACGACCCTGTTCAGCCGCTCCACCTCCCCCACCATGACCTGGGCCAGCTCCCGATCCGGGCTGCCGGGCGCGAACTTATCCCCGAAATACGTGGCAAAGCCCTTGATGGAACTCAACGGGTTGCGAATCTCGTGAGCGACGCCGGCGGCCAGGGTGCCCAGGGCGGCCAGGCGCTCGGCCTTGACCATCCGGCCCTCCAGGGCCACGGCCTTGCGCCGCCAAAAAAAGGAAACCCCGGCGGTGCCAACCAGGGCCAGGCCAAGCGCGCAGGTCAGGACAACGGTCATGACATCCTTGTGCTCGGCCTGCAAATACGGTCTGGCGTCAAGACCCACGGCCACAAGCATGAGCTTGTCCGTCGGCGCGGGCCGGGGGGGGCTGTTTTTTTTCGACCTGGACGACGGAATTTTCCGATCCAGGGGCAGAAACGGCACCCGCGCAAAGGATCGCTCCGTGAACTGTGGCCCGCGCAGCGGACGATAGGCCCGAAAAATGACGAACAATGGCCCGCTTTCGCGGTGGATCACGGCCCAGGCCGGAGTGTCCCGCACGGGCAAGGCCGCCAGGGACGTGGCGTCCAGTCCGGCGCCGGCCTCGGACTCGCTGAAGGCTTCCAGACTGCCGTTGGGCCGGACCACGGCCAAAAATCGCAGATCCTCCTGTTGGACCATCTCGTCCAGCAGGGTCCGCAATCGAAACCCCCGCACGCCCGGTCCGCGCATGCCGACGCGGCCACCCGCCTCCATGGCCCGGATCAGGGTCTCGCCCTGGGCGGCCATGACCTGGGCCACGACACGCTGCTCCCGATTCCGACCGGAAATGGCCAACCACAAAACCAAGGCCGCGACCAGGGCCAGGATAAAAACCCAGCCCAGCCCGAAGCTGGCGGCAACAAAACGACGCACTCCATCCACGACACTTCCTCGCGCGTAAAAATCAATCCACACCGACCCGGACAGCCAGGGCTGAAAGGGAGATATCCACGAATCGTGCCGAATACGCGGCGCATTGCCAAGCGGTCCGGCATTGCATAGCCCGGAACAAAAAAGGAGACACCCATGACCGTTCACGAACTACAGACAACCGTCGATACCTGGGTGCGCACCCTGGGCGTGCGCTATTTTTCCGAACTGACCAACCTGGGCATCCTCATGGAGGAAGTCGGCGAGGTGGCCCGGATCATGACCCGCCAATTCGGCGACCAGAGTTTCAAGGAATCCGACAAGAAGGATCTGGCCGACGAACTGGCCGACGTGCTTTTCGTCCTGACCTGCATCGCCAACCAGACCGGCGTCGATCTGACCGAGGCCATGGCCCGTAATCTGGAGAAAAAAACGATCCGGGACAAAGACCGCCATATCAACAACCCCAAGCTCAAGGCCTGAGTGTTCCCGCCACGGCGCGATTTCCCCGGCACCGGTCCGCAAGGCTCCGGACGCCTCTTGTCCCCACGAAATGACGCGCCCGCGCGGCGGTTCCTGGTCAGAATCGAACCGAACCGGCCTTGGGCCTGGACAGTTTCTGACCAGGCGCTCCTGGCCACCAGTCCATCGCGCTTCGGTATTTTCAAATAAATCGTTTTATTTCAAATTTTTGAATGCAAAATTTGATTTTGGCACGGCCCTTGATAAACGTCAATCAACACCACTGATCATCACCAAACCAAGGAGCTTCACCATGAAAAAAACCGTCATCGCCTCCCTGACCACGGCCCTGATCCTTCTTTTCGTCGCCACGGGCTTTGCCGGCCCGGGCCGCGACGGCAAGCACGGACAACGCCAGGGCGGCCAGGACCGTCTGGTCCAGATTGTCAACCAGCTGACTCCGGAAAAACGGGCCCTCTTCGAGTTCATCATGAACGAACACCGCCAGGAAGTCCGTCCGCTGCAGAACACCATGTGGCAGAAGCGGACCGAATTGAAGGCCCTGTCCGCCAACCCGAACACCCAGCCCGAAGCCCTGACCGCCATTGTCGCCGAAATGGCCAAGACCCGGACAGCCCTCCAGGAAAAGGGCGACGCCCTGCGCGCCCGGATCAAGAAAGAGGTGGGCATTGACTACCCGCCGTCCCGCTTCGGCCAGGGCCGCCCTGGTGGCAAGCCAGGACTGGGGGCGCGACGGGGTTCCACCGGCCCGGACATGGCCCGAGCCACCGCGCCCGAGGGTATGTGACTCCCGGCTTCTCCATCACGAATCTGGCGACAAACCTCCCCGTGTCGCGGGCGGCCTCCGGGCCGCCCTTTTTTTGTCCTTGCCCCACCCTGGACGCCCGCCTATGGACTCATCCCATGACCCAGCTCTTTTCTTCTCCCGGCCTGCCCCAGCCACCGTTTCTGCCCATGACCAGGGCGGAGATGGACAGTCTTGGCTGGCCCGAACTGGACGTGCTGCTGATCAGCGGCGACGCCCATGTGGACCATCCGTCCTTTGCCATGCCCCTGTTGGGCCGGACCCTGGTCGTCCATGGCTTTCGAACCGGCATCATCGCCCAACCGCGCTGGACCGACCCGGCCGACGTGACGGCCATGGGCCGGCCCCGGCTCTTCGCCGGCGTCTCGGCCGGCGCCATCGATTCCATGCTGGCCCATTACACGGCCTTTCGCAAAAAACGCTCCGACGACGCCTACACGCCGGGCGGCAGGGCCGGAGCCCGCCCCAACCGGGCGTGCATCGTCTACACCAACCTCCTGCGGCAGGCCTTTTCAGGGCTGCCCGTGATCCTGGGAGGGATCGAGGCCTCCCTGCGCCGGGTCACCCATTATGATTTCTGGACGGACAAACTGCGCAAGCCCATTCTTCTCGACGCCAAGGCCGATCTGGTCGTGTACGGCATGGGGGAGAGGGCCCTGGTCGAAATCGCGGCCCGCCTGCACGCCGG